>NZ_JBFBJY010000014.1:0-153236 GCF_040702125.1 Kitasatospora sp. NPDC085895
CGACGGCGAGCGCGGCGCCGGGGTCGCGGGGGGCGCTGCCGGAGACGCCGACGACGGTGGCCACGGCGAAGGAGCGCCCGGACGCGTGCCAGGCGGTGAGCTGCGCGGCGATGTCCTGCATGGGTGGGTGCTCCTTAGCACGAGGGTAACGGGGGAACGGGGTCGGCCGCCGTGCGGGAGCGGGGCTCCCGCACGGCGGCCGGGCGGTCAGTGCACGCCGAGCCACGCCTTGACGGGGTCGAGGGCGAAGTAGACGACGAAGACCGCGGTGAGGATCCACATCAGCGGGCCGGGCTCGCGCCACTTGCCGGTGCCGGCCTTGATCACGGTGTAGGCGATGACGCCCGCGGCGACACCGGCGGTGATGCTGTAGGTGAACGGCATCAGGACGCAGGTGAGGAAGGCCGGGATGGCGACCTCGCGGTCGGACCAGTCGATGTGCCGGGCCTGGCTCATCATCATCGAGCCGATGACGACCAGGGCCGCGGCGGCGACCTCGACCGGGACGATGCCGGCGATCGGCGAGAAGAAGAGCATCGCGGCGAAGAACAGGCCGGTCACGGTGGAGGCGAGGCCCGTCCGGGCGCCGTCGCCGACGCCGGTGGCGGACTCCACGAAGACGGTCTGGCCGGAGGCGCCGACCACACCGCCGACCGCGCCGCCGGCACCGTCGATGAACAGCGCCTTGGACAGGCCGGGCATCCGGCCCTTCTTGTCGGCGAGCCCGGCCTCGGTGCCGACGCCGATGATGGTGGCCATCGCGTCGAAGAAGCCGGCCAGGACCAGGGTGAAGACGGCGACCGAGGCGCTGATCGCGCCCATGCCCTTGCCGGTGAAGGCGCCGAAGAGGTCGACGTGGCCGAACAGGCTGAAGTCCGGGGCGGCGACCGGGCTGCCGGGCCACACCGGGGCGGAGTTGGCCCAGGTCTTGGCGGGCAGGTCGGTGACCGCGTTGACGATCATGGCGAGGACGGTGCCGCCGGCGATGCCGATCAGGATGGCGCCGCGGACGTTGCGGGCCAGCAGCACGAAGATCGTCAGCAGGGTGAGCGCGAAGATCAGCACGGGCCAGCCGGCCAGCTCGCCGAAGGGGCCGAGCGAGAGCGGGGTGGGGCCGCCCGTGTGCACGAAGCCGGCCTTGTAGAGGCCGATGATGGCGACGAACAGGCCGATGCCGATGGTGATGGCGTGCTTGAGCGGCAGCGGAATGCCGTTCATGATCTTCTCGCGGAGTCCGGAGACCACCAGCAGGACGATCAGCAGGCCGTAGATCACGCACAGGCCGAAGGCCTGCGGCCAGGTGGTGTGCGGCACGACGAGTGCGGAGATGGCGCCGGAGACGCTGAGTCCGGCGGCGAGGGCCAGGGGCACGTTGCCGACCACGCCCATGAGGATCGTGGTCACCGCGGCGGCGAGCGCGGTCGCGGTCGTCAGTGCGGAGTGGTCGAGCTTGACGCCGTTGACGTCCGCCCCGCTCAGGATGATCGGGTTGAGCAGGACGATGTAGGCCATCGCCATGAAGGTGGTGACGCCGCCCCGGAGCTCGGTCGCGAGGGTGGAACCCCGCGCAGAGATCTTGAAGTACGCGTCCAGCGGGTTCTTCGGGGTGACGACCGGCGGCGTGAGGGCGTCGTCGGTGGCAGGTCTGTCTTCAGTGGTACCGGGCTCTGTGGGGATCCGGGTCATGTCCACTCCCAAGGTTCAAAGGGGATTGGGGTGGGCGAGCCGACCTGAAACGCCGGGCTGTGGGAGGTAGGCGGAGCAGGGGGACTGTTCGACTCACGGAGGTACGCGGGGGTCCGCGTACCGGATGGGGTGGTGCGTGCCGCTGCCGGTCCCCGGCGTGGGTGGGGCAGCGGGTGGAGCACATCCGGTGTGTGGAGTTGTGGTGCGCCCCCGGGGCGGCGGGGAAGACGTGTCGCCGCCCCGGGGAGGTCCTGCGCGGTGTGGCTAGAGCGTCCCGGTGAGGTGCTCCGGCCGGACCGGCACCCGGTTGAGGGCGAGGCCGGTGGCGTTGCGGATCGCCGCGACGATCGACGGGGTGGCCGACACGGTGGGGGCCTCGCCGACGCCGCGCAGTCCGTACGGGGCGTTCGGGTCGGGGAGTTCCAGCATGTCCACCGGGATCGGCGGGGTGTCCAGGATGGTGGGGATCAGGTAGTCGGTGAAGGAGGCGTTGCGCACCTTGCCGTCCTTGACGACGATCTCCTCCATCACGGCGAGGCCGAGCGCCTGGGTGCAGCCGCCCTGGATCTGGCCGATCACCGAGAGCGGGTTCAGCGCCTTGCCGACGTCCTGGGCGGCGGTCAGCTCGACCACCTTGACCAGGCCGAGCTCCACGTCCACGTCGACCACCGCGCGGTTGGCGCAGAAGGTGTACTGGACGTGGCCGAAGCCCTGGCCGGTCTCCTTGTCGAACGGCACGGTCGGCCGGTGGTGGTGCTCACGGGTCAGGTCGATCGCCTCGTCGCCGAGCAGGTCGACCATGGGGACGAGCACGCCGCAGGTCTCCGAGACGACCTTGCCGCCGACCAGGGTGATGTCCTTGTGCTCCCAGCCGTAGCGGCGCCGGCCCTTCTCGATCAGCGCCTGCTTGACCGCCTCGGCGGCCAGCTTCACCGCACCGCCGGTCATGTACGTCTGGCGGGAGGCGGAGGTGGAGCCGGCCGAGCCGACCTCGGTGTTGGCCGGGTGGATGGTGACCTGCTCGACGCCGAGCTCGGTGCGGGCGATCTGGGCGTGCACGGTGACGCCGCCCTGGCCGACCTCGGCCATCGCGGTGTGCACCATGGCGACCGGCTCGCCGCCGATGACCTCCAGGCGGACCCGGGCGGTGGAGTAGTCGTCGAAGCCCTCGGAGAAGCCGACGTTCTTGATGCCGACCGAGTAGCCGATGCCGCGGACGATGCCCTCGCCGTGCGAGGTGTTGGACAGTGCACCGGGCAGGGTGCGCACGTCCAGGTTCTCCAGGTCGAGCGGCGGCGGCAGCGGCATGTCCTTGACCCGCTGCAGCAGCTCGGCGACGGGGGCGGGCGCGTCGATCTCCTGGCCGGTCGGCATGAAGTCGCCCTGGGTGACGGCGTTGATCTGGCGCAGCTCCACCGGGTCCATGCCCAGCTCGGCGGCCAGCTTGTCCATCTGCGACTCGTAGCCGAAGCAGGCCTGCACCGCGCCGAAGCCGCGCATCGCGCCGCAGCTCGGGTTGTTGGAGTAGAGGGCGATCGCCTCCATCCGCACGTTCGGGATGACGTACGGGCCGTGGCCGAGCGAGGCGGCGTTGCCGACCACCGCGGGGGAGGCCGAGGCGTACGCGCCGCCGTCCAGCACGATCCGGCAGTCGGCGAAGACCAGCTTGCCGTCCCGGGTGGCGCCGTGCTCGTAGGTCATCTTCGCCGGGTGGCGGTGCACGTGGCCGAAGAAGGACTCGTCGCGGGAGTACACGATCTTGACGGGCTTGCCGGTGTGCAGCGCCAGCAGGCAGGCGTGGATCTGCATCGACAGGTCCTCGCGGCCGCCGAAGGCACCGCCGACGCCGGCCAGCGTGAGCCGGACCTTCTCCTCCGGCAGGGCCAGCACCGGCGCCATCTGCTGGCGGTCCACGTGCAGCCACTGGGTGGCGATGTACAGGTCGACGCCGCCGTCCTCGGCGGGCACCGCGAGGCCGGACTCCGGGCCGAGGAAGGCCTGGTCCTGCATGCCGACCTCGTAGGTGCCCTTGACGATGACGTCCGCCGTCGCGCGGATCTCGTCGGTCACGCCGCCGCCGGAGACCAGCTTCTGGCTGTGGCAGATGTTGCCGGAGCCGTGCGACTTGTACTCGTGCGGCTCGTGCACGTAGCCGTACGTCTCCGGATCGAGGCACTGCTCCTCGGTGGTGATCGGGGTGAGCACCTCGTACTCGACCTTGATCTTCTTCACCGCGCGGCGGGCCGTCTCCGGGTGGTCCGCCGCGACCAGGGCGATCGCCTCGCCGTGGTAGCGGACCTTGTCGATGGCCAGCGCCGGCTGGTCCTGGATCTCCAGGCCGTAGTACTTGGAGCCGGGGATGTCGTCGTGGGTCAGCACCGCGTAGACGCCGGGCACCTTGAGCGCCTCGGAGACGTCCACCGAGAGGATGTTGGCGCGGGGGTGCGGCGAGCGCAGCGCCATGCCCCACAGCATGTCCTCGTGCCACATGTCCGAGGAGTAGGCGAACTCGCCCTTGACCTTCAGGGTGCCGTCCGGGCGCAGCGGGGAGCCGCCGATGCCGTCCTTGCTCGCCTGGTGGATGTTCTGCAGGTTCTTCTGGCCCTGGATGGTGCGGGTGCCGCTCATTCGGAGACCGCCTTCGCGCAGGTGCGGGCGGAGGCGAGCCGCACCGCGTCCATGATCTTCTCGTAGCCGGTGCAGCGGCACAGGTTGCCCGACAGCGCCTCGCGGATGTCGGTGTCGCTGGGTTGCGGGTCCTGGGCCAGCAGCGCGTCGGTCTGCACCAGCAGACCGGGGGTGCAGAAGCCGCACTGCACGGCGCCCGCGTCGACGAAGGCCTGCTGGACGAGACCCAGCTCGCCGTCCTCCTCGGTCAGGCCCTCGACCGTGCGGACCTCGCGGTCCTGCACCTGGCCGGCCGCGACCAGACAGGAGCACACCGGCACCCCGTCCAGGTAGACGGTGCAGGAGCCGCACTCGCCCTGCTCGCAGGCGTTCTTCGAACCCGGCAGGCCGACCCGCTCGCGCAGCACGTACAGGAGGCTCTCGCCCTCCCAGACGTCGTCGGCCTCGACGGGCTTGCCGTTGGCGGTGAACGTGACCCTCATGCCGCGCTCCTGATCTGCTTGCCGTAGTCGTTCCAGGTCCAGGTCAGCGTGCGGCGGGCCATCACGGCCAGCGCGTGCTTCCGGTAGTCCGCGGTGCCGCGGACGTCGTCGATCGGGGACGCGGCGGCGCGGACCAGCTCGCCGAACCGCTGGATCACCTCGGCGCCCAGCAGGTCGCCCGACTCCCACAGGCCGCGCTCGGCGAGCACGCCCTGCAGGTACTCCTCGGCCTCCACCGCGCGGCGCGGGGTGGGGGCGGCCGAGCCGATGCCGGTGCCGACCGTGCCGTTCTTCGGGTGCAGCGCGAAACCGAACGCGCAGACCGCGATCACCATCGCGTTGCGGGTGCCGATCTTGGAGAACTGCTGAGGGCCGTCCGCCACCGGGATGTGCACGGCGCGGATCAGCTCGTCCGCCTCCAGGCTGTTGCGCTTCACGCCGGTGTAGAAGTCGTCGATCGGGATCAGCCGGGTGCCGCGCACCGAGGCCGCCTCCACGAGGACGTCCCGGCCGGCCGCCAGCAGCGCGGGGTGCGAGTCGCCGGCGGGCGAGGCGGCACCGAGGTTGCCGCCCACGGAGCCCCGGTTGCGGATCTGCGGCGAGCCGACGGTGTGCGCCGCCAGCGCCAGGCCGGGCAGCGGTCCGGACAGCTCGTCGATGATCCGGCTGTACGGAACCGCGGCGCCCAGCCTCACGGTGTCGCCGTCGATCGACCAGGTGGCGAGGTCGCCGATGCGGTTCAGGTCGAGAATCGCGGATGGCCGGTGCACGTCGAAGTTCATCTCGACCATGACGTCCGTGCCCCCGGAGATGGGCAGCGCGGTCGGGTACTCAGCCTTCGCCGCGAGCGCCTCGTCCCACGTAGCGGGCCGAAGGAACTCCATGCGGGTGTCTCCTCAAGTCGTCGCCAACCGGACAGTGGGCACAGTGCCCCGAACTCGGTGTTCGGACCTTGCTACCGCTTCGTTGCCTCGGCGTTGAGCTCCGGTCACCGGGTTGTTCCGGTGGCGTGTGGCCAGTGAACCGCTGTGACGGGGCCCACTGGCAGTCACCGATGGCATGAAGCCCGCGCGCCGGTCCCGCCCGGCATCCTGTACGTTCCTCTAAGGCTGACAATTGCCCAGTCCAGCGGTTTCCCTACCGCCACCTACGACCGTAATCCGGCCGTGACGGAGAGGCGACGGGCCCGTGACCGGCCGGCCGCGCGGGACGTTCCGCCGAGGGCCGCGGACCTGGTGCACACTGTGAGGCCCCACATCCACCCGACCCCCACCCTCCAGCACGAAGGAGTCTGCGGATGCGTGTCCGCGACCTGCTCGCCCCCGGCGCCCCGCGGCTTCGGCTGCTCGCCGCCGAGGAAGAGCTCGACCGGCAGGTCAGCGGTGTGATGACCACCGACCTCCAGGACCCGGGCCGCTACCTGCACGGCGGCGAACTGGTGCTCACCGGCATGCTCTGGCGCACCGGCCCGGACGACTCCGAGCGGTTCGTCCGCACCATCGCGGCCGGCGGGGCGGTCGCGCTGGCCGCCGGCGAGGCCGAGGTCGGCCCCGTCCCCGAGGACCTGGTCGAGGCCTGCCGCCGGCACCGGATGCCGCTGCTCGTGGTGCCAGACGACGTCGCCTTCGGCGCGGTCGCCGAATACATCGGCCGCCAGGTCTCCGCCGACCGGGCGGCCGACCTCGCCGCCCTGGTCGACCGGCACCGGCTGCTGGTCTCCGCGGCCGGCGGCGGCGGCCTGGACGCCGTGCTCGACCTGCTCGGCGGCGACCTCGACCTGGACTGCTGGGTGATCGCCCCCACCGGCCGGGTGGTCGCCGGACCGGCCGACCGGCTCTCCGCCGAGGACCGCGACCAGCTCGTCCGCGCCCACCTCTCCGCCCAGCGCCAGCGCCGCCGCCCGCCGCACCGCGCCCGCCTCGCCGTCGGCGCCTACTCGCTGCTGCCCGCCCCCGCCGACCCCGGCGTCGAGGCCCCGCTCGCCGACTGGCTGCTCGTGGTCGCCGGCGACGTCACCGAGTGGACGGCCAAGCGCCAGCAGCTCGCCGAGAACCTCGCCCGGCTGGTCGCCGCCGAGCGCACCCGCCGCGACGAGGGCCGCCGGCTGCGCCGCCGGATCGCCGACGAGGTGCTCACGCTGCTCCGCCAGGACGCCGACCCGCTGGAGATCTCCCGCGCGCTGCAGGCCTCCGCCACGATGGCCGCCAAGTACGAGGGCGGCAGCCCCGACTCGGCCGACTCCTGGCTGATCCTCTCGGCCGAGGGCACCGGCCTGCCCGAGGGCACCGTCCGCGCCGTCCTGGAGGAGGCGCTCACCGACTCCACCGACCGGGCGCTGGTCGCCGGCGCCGGCAGCGGCGCCGTCGTGGTGCTGCCCGCCCCCGGCACCGCCGTCCCCGCGGACGCGCTGCGCGAGCTGCTGGCCCCGCTGGAGGCCGGCCTCGGCTCCGAGGGCCGGATCACCGTCGGCGTCTCCGCCCCGGCCAGCGAGGCCGACGGCCTGCGCGGCGCCCTGGAGGAGGCCCGGCACGCCCGCCGGATCGCCGCCGCCCGGGTCGGCCGGGTCTGCGTGGCCGGACCGGAGGAGCTCGCCTCGCACGTGCTGCTGCTCGCCGCCGTGCCGGACGAGGTCCGCCGCGCCTTCCGCAGCCGTCTGCTCGACAAGGTCATCGCCTACGACCTGGAGCACCAGGCCGACCTGGTGCGCACCCTGGAGGCCTTCCTGCGCTCCGACGGCTCCTGGACGCGCTGCGCGGCCCAGCTGCACGTGCACGTCAACACGCTGCGCTACCGGATCGGCCGGATCGAGGAGCTGACCGGCCGTGACCTCTCCCGGCTGGAGGACCGGGTGGACTTCTACCTGGCGCTGGAACTCGCCTGACGGGCCGTTGCCGGCCGCTTCCCCGGAACGCCGACGGGCCGCCCGCTCCCGGGAGGGAGGGGCGGCCCGTCGTGTGTCGCCGCGTCAGCGGGCGGAGCGTCAGTGCTGGACGGGGATGATGCCGGTCAGCCAGGTGAAGGCCTTCGGCAGCAGCGGCTTCCACACGTCCACCGCGTGCGGGCCGGTGGTCTCCACCACGGTCACGTCGGTCGGCGCCTTCGCCGCCTGCTGGAGGGCCAGACCGCCCTCGTAGCCGTCGCCCTTGTTGCCGCTGACGTACAGCGAGGTCTTCGGCGGATGGGCGGCCTTCTTGAGGATGTTCAGCGGGTTGGAGGCCTCGCGCAGCTGCGGGTTCTTGGCGGTCAGCGAGTCCGGCTCGGCGGCCGGGTCGTTGTAGCCGGAGAGGCTGATCCCGGCCCGGTAGCGGTCCGGGTGCTCCAGGGCGAGCTTGGCGGCGCAGTGGCCGCCGGCCGAGTAGCCGGCCACCGCCCAGCGGTCCGACGAGGTGTCGGCGCGGAAGTTGTCGAGCACCATCTTCGGCACGTCCCGGGCGAGCCAGGTGTCGGCGTTCACCTTGCCGGGCACGTCGGCGCAGCCGGTGTCGGTGCTGCGGCCGAGCAGCAGGGTGCGCGGCGACACCAGGATGAAGGGCGCGACCTTGCCCTCCTTCATCAGCGGCTTCAGCTGCTCGGACACCTTGAGGGTGCCGTACCAGGTGCTGGAGGAACCGGGGAAACCGGGGATCAGCTCCACCACCGGGAAGGTCTTGTCCTTGTACGCCGGGTCGTGGTACTGCGGCGGCAGCCAGACCAGCACCTCGCCGTCCACGCCGGACAGCCGGCCCTTGAGGTCGGTGCGCTGGACGTCCTTGGGCACCATCGGGTCGTCCACGCCCTTGAACTGCTGCAGCACCTTGGGCTCCGACTTGGCGTCCTGCGCGGGGCCGTCGGCCTGCACCTGCGGCACGGAGCGGACGTGGTTGCCGGTGCCCAGCAGGTCGTCCCAGTTGCCGTAGATCAGGTTGGCGTTGTTGACCATGACGAACACCATGGTGACCGCCGTCACCTGACAGGCCAGGATCATCATCAGTCTGGAGAGCACCTGGACCGGCTTCGGCCCGCGCACCCTGCCCCACAGCAGCAGCGCCGCCGCGATGGAGAGCGGCACGAGCACGATCGTGACGATCAGGAAGGGTGTTCCGGTCAGTTGCATCAAGGCTCTCGTATCCGGGTCGCTGGCAGCCCGGGCCCCCGCTCGCCCGTGCACGTTCCGATGTGATCAGACAGATGGAAACCGCGGTTCGGTTCCGCCCCAAACTGAGCAGAACCTGAGAGGAACATCACGTTTCCTTGTGAATCCCCCACGCGGCCCAGCCAAGTTTGCCAGCCCCCTGACCGAATCCCTCGAACGGGGCAGCACCTGCGGTCATTCGGATGAGGATTCGCCGGCAGTCGCGGCCGTGCCCGGACCGGACCCCGCAGCCGCGGCCGGACGCGGGAGGATGGCGGAGAGAGCACCGGCGCCCCGCCGCCCGACCCGAAGGAGCCACCGCCCCCGTGACCAGCCCGCACAGCACCCAGCGGCCGGCCGTCCTGCCCACCCTGTTCGGCCTCGGGCCGCGCAGCGCCGACCGCCGCCGACGCGCCCTGCCGCCCGGCGTCCTGCGGCTGCCCACCGTCGGCGTGGACATCGGCGGCACCAAGGTGGTGGCGGGCGTGGTCGACGGCGAGGGCCGGGTGCTGGACCGCGTCCGCACCGAGACCCCGCACAAGAGCAAGAGCCCCACGGTCGTCGAGGACGTCATCGTCGACCTGGTGCTGCAACTCGCCGACAAGCACGACGTGCACGCCGTCGGCGTCGGCGCCGCCGGCTGGGTGGACGCCGACCGCTCCAAGGTGCTCTTCGCCCCCCACCTCAACTGGCGCAACGAGCCGCTGCAGGAAGCCCTCAGCGAGCGGCTGCGCTTCCCCGTCGTGGTGGAGAACGACGCCAACGCGGCCGCCTGGGCCGAGTGGCGGTTCGGCGCCGGCCGCGGCGAGGACCACATGGTGATGATCACGCTGGGCACCGGCATCGGCGGCGCGGTCGTCCGGGACGGCTTCGTCGACCGCGGCAAGTACGGCCTGGCAGGCGAGTTCGGCCACATGCAGGTGGTGCCCGGCGGGCACCGCTGCCCGTGCGGCAACCGCGGCTGCTGGGAGCAGTACTCCTCCGGCAACGCGCTGGTCCGCGAGGCGCGGGGGCTCGTCGCCGAGGAGTCTCCCGTCGTCCAGCCGCTGCTCGCCCGGGCCGGCGGCACCGCCGAGGGCATCACCGGCCCGCTGGTCACCGAGGCCGCCCGGGAGGGCGACGCCGTCGCCGTGGAACTCCTCTACGAGGTCGGCCACTGGCTGGGCGTGGGCATCGCCAACCTGGCCGCCGCCCTGGACCCCGGACGGTTCGTCATCGGCGGCGGCGTCTCCGAGGCCGGCGACCTGCTGCTCGGCCCGGCCCGGGACGCCTTCAAGCGCACCCTGACCGGCCGCGGGTTCCGGCCCGAGGCCGGCATCGTGCACGCCGCCCTCGGCAACGAGGCCGGCCTCGTCGGCGCCGCCGACCTGGCCCGCCAGGTGGCCCGCCGCTTCCGCACCGTCAAACGGCGGAAGCGGTTCTCCTGACGGAGGAAGGCGCCCCTACGCGCCCCTGGGGCGCTGCCCCGAGGTTCCCCTACTTCAAGGGCACCGAGACCCAGGACGGGTCGTCGGCAGGGGAGCCGAAGACGAGGGTGGCGAGGGGCGGGTTGTGGGTGATGTAGAGCGGGTCGACGCCGTCCACGACCAGGGCGAGGCGGTGGCCGGCCGGGACGTCGTAGGCGGTGGCCTGCATCCGGACGTCGGCGGTGAACCGCTCGCCGGGGGTGCGGCCGAGGAAGGTGTACGGCGCGTGGGCGACCAGGCGGCCGGTGCCGAGGGCGTCCACGTCGTACAGGTAGGCGACCAGGCTGCCCTGCCCGGCCGAGGGCGTCACCCCGAGGTGCAGCCGCACCGATCCGCGGACCCGCTGCGCGGAGCCGTACGCCTCGGACTGCCAGACGGCCGCGACCGGCCGGGGGAGCAGCGGCACCGAGACCGTGGGCGGCACCTTGAGGAACTGTTCGGCCAGGTTGGACAGGAAGATCACCCCGCCGTCCGCACCGGAGTCGAGGGCGGTGGAGATCGGCGTGGTCCAGCCGGTGCGGGCGGGGCCGGCGGAGAGGGGGCCGGTGCCGAGCCGGTCGCGGCCGCCGAGGTTCAGCGTCCTGGTGGAGCCGGTGACGGACCGCCAGTCGGGGTAGTCCTCGTAGCCGTCCCGGAGCTGGGGCCTGATGTGGACGGGCGGCTGCCGGTCGATGCCGTTGTCGACGCCCTTGAGGTGGTGGTCGAGCCAGGCCCGGGTGTCCGTCCAGACGTCGTCGGGCAGGCCGGCCAGGCCGGTGGCCTCGGCGGTGGCGTGGTCGCCCGGCCGCAGTTCGAGGCGTTTGGGGCCGGTGAGCCGCTCGTAGAAGTCGGTGAGCTGGTTCGGCGGGAAGATCGAGTCGCCCCAGGCGTTGGCGAGCAGCACCGCGGTGCCGTTGCCGTTGAGCCGGTCGACGTAGGTGGCCGCGGAGCGCTGCGCGGCCCAGGCGCGGATGGCCGGCTCGTTCTCCCAGTCGCTGCCGAAGTAGCGGGTGAGGGTGGTCCGCAGTTCGTCGCCCGGACGGCCGGTCAGGTACCCGGCGACGGCGAGCAGTCCGGCGGACTGCAGGTGCTGGGTCTCGTCGCTGAACAGCGAGTCGGCGAGGTCGGCCCAGCCGCTGAGGGCGGCGACGGTGCGGATCCGGGGGTCGAAGGCGGCGCCGAGCAGGCTGATCCCGGCGCCGTAGGAGATGCCGGCCAGGCCGATCCGCTGCGGATCGGCGGTGGTGTGGGCGAGCGTCCAGTCGACGACCCGGGAGACGTCGGCGACGTCGGGCGGCCCGGCCACCTCGATCTCGCCGCCGGAGCCCCAGAAGCCGCGCGGGGTGTAGGAGACGACGACGTACCCCTGGGCGGCGAAGGCGCGCGCCTGGGCGAGGTACTCGAGGTCGTTGAGGCTCCAGCTGGACGGCAGGACGAGCAGCGGGTGGTGGTCGGCGCCGTCGCCCGGCTCGTAGACGTTGCCCTTGAGGACGGTGCCGCCCTCGCCGGGGATGTCGGTGAAGCGGAGCACCGGTGAGGCGTCGGCCGCGGCGCGGGCGGGGGAGGCGAGCGGAGCGAGGACGATCGGGGCGGTGGTCAGCAGGGCGGTGGCCAGCGCGAGGGCGGCGGCTCTCCGGCGTGCGCGTGCAGGCAGTGCAGGCATGGGGGCACTCCAAGGGACCGGTCTGCGGGGTGGGGGTGGGGGTGCAGGACCGAGCTGGTTCACCGGACGGTAGCTTGTTGGACGCGATGTCAGTAACGGGTCGGACGGTATCGGAGCGATAACGAAACTACTGACGGGTAGTGGCCTGAGGCGCTGTTGTCCTGTCCACCGCACCTGTGGCAGAACGGATAGCTGACGCTGCCTCAGGAGGCCCGCATGAGAGCTCTGGCCCGAATCGTCCCGCCGATCGCCCTCGTCGGCTGCCTGGTCCTCGGCGCCGTCGCCCCCGCCGGGGCGGCCCCCGCGGACGCGTTACGGAAGACACCGGAGGCCGTCGGGTGGGGCGGCGCCGTCGCCAGCGTCGACGCCGACGCCACCGCCGCAGGCATCGAGGTGCTGCGCCGCGGCGGCAACGCGGTGGACGCCGCGGTCGCCACCGCCGCCGCCCTCGGCGTGACCGAGCCGTACTCGGCCGGCATCGGCGGTGGCGGCTACTTCGTCGCCTACGACGCCCGCACCGGCCGGGTCTCCACCCTGGACGGCCGGGAGACCGCCTCCCGCACCGCCGACACCTCGCTCTTCCTGGACGCCGACGGCAAACCGCTGCCGTTCGCCGACGCCGTCACCAGCGGCCTGTCGGTCGGTGTCCCCGGCACCGCCGCCACCTGGGAGAAGGCCCTGAAGCTGTGGGGCACCCGCCCGCTCGCCGAGGTGCTGCGCCCGGCCGAGCGGATCGCCGACCGCGGCTTCACCGTCGACCAGACCTTCCGCGACCAGACCGCCGCCAACGAGGCCCGGTTCCGCGACTTCCCGGCCACCCGGGCGCTCTTCCTGCCCGGCGGCGCGCTCCCGGTGGCCGGCTCGACGCTCCGCAACCCCGACCTCGCCGCCACCTACCGCCGGCTCGGCCGGGACGGCACCGCGGCGCTCTACCGCGGCCCGATCGGCGCCGACGTGGTGAACACGCTGCAGCACCCGCCGGTCGACCCGGCCTCCGGCCGCACCGCCCGCCCCGGCAAGGTCGACCGCACCGACCTGGCCGCCTACCGGGTGCTGGAGCAGAAGCCGACCAGGGTGGCCTACCGCGGCACCGAGGTGTACTCCATCGCCCCGTCCTCCAGCGGCGGCACCACCGTCGGCGAGGCGCTCGGCATCCTGTCCCATTCGGACCTGGCCCACCTGGACGCCACGCAGTACTACCACCGCTTCCTGGAGGCGTCCCGGATCGCCTTCGCCGACCGCAACCGCTGGGTCGGCGACCCCGCCGCGCAGCCCGTCCCCACCGACCGGCTGCTCTCGCCGGCCTTCGCCGCCGCCCGGGCCTGCCTGCTCGACCCGGGCCGGGCGCTGACCAGCCCCCTCGCCCCCGGCGACCCGTACCACCCGGCCGCCTGCGGCTCCGCGGGACCCGCCGCCACCGAGGCGTACGAGGGCCCGAGCACCACCCACCTGACCGTCGCCGACCGGTGGGGCAACGTCGTCTCCTACACCCTCACCATCGAGCAGACCGGCGGCAGCGGGATCACCGTGCCCGGCCGGGGCTTCCTGCTCAACAACGAGCTGACCGACTTCTCCTTCACCCCGGTCGCCCCGGGCGTGCCCGACCCCAACCTGCCCGGGCCCGGCAAGCGGCCGCGATCCTCGATCTCGCCGACGATCGTGCTGCGCGACGGGCGGCCGCTGTTCGCCGCCGGGTCGCCCGGCGGGGCCACCATCATCACGACCGTGCTGCAGGTGCTGCTCGGCCGGATCGACCGCGGGTTGACCCTGGAACAGGCGATCGCCGCGCCGCGGGCCAGCCAGCGCAACGCCGCCACCACCGCCGCCGAGGCGGCCTTCCTGGCCCTGCCGGAGCGGGCCGGCCTGGAGGCGCTCGGCCAGGTGCTGGCGGCCTCCCCGGAGATCGGCGCCGCGACCGGCGTGGAGCGGTTGCCGGACGGCCGCTGGCGGGCGGCCGCGGAGCCGGTGCGCCGCGGCGGCGGCTCGGCGGCGGTGGTGCGGCCCGCCCGCTGACGGCCCGGGGTTGTCGGCGCCGGGCGGTATGTTCGGGGTGGGCGTCCGCCGGGCGCCCGCCCCGTTCGCGCGCACCGCCCGAACGGCCGTCCGCACCGTGTCGACATCGAGCCCGTACCACCGGGGAGGCCGCCCGCCGTGACCGTCCGCATCGCCACCTGGAACATCAACTCCGTCACCGCACGGCTGCCCAAGCTCCTGGAGTGGCTGGAGAGCGCCGCCCCCGACGTGCTCTGCCTGCAGGAGCTCAAGTGCGCCGCGGACGCCTTCCCCCACGAGGAGGTCCGGGCACTCGGCTACGAGACCGCCGCGCACGGCAGCGGCCGCTGGAACGGCGTCGCGGTGCTGTCCAAGCTGGGCCTGGAGGACGTCGTCCGCGGCCTGCCCGAGCAGCCCGGCTACCAGGCGGACGACGCGCTGCTGCCCGAGGTCGAGCCGCGCGCGATCGGCGCCACGTGCGGCCCCGTCCGGGTCTGGTCGGTGTACGTGCCGAACGGCCGCGAGGTCGACCACGCGCACTACCGCTACAAGCTGGCCTGGCTGGAGACGCTGCGGCAGTCCGTCCTGGAGGACGCGGCCGGCGAGCGCCCGTTCGCGGTGCTCGGCGACTTCAACATCGCCCCGAGCGACGAGGACGTCTTCGACCCGGCGGCCTTCGCCGGCCTGACCCACGTCACCGAGCCCGAGCGGGCCGCGCTCGCCGCCCTCCACGAGGCCGGCCTACAGGACGTCGTGCCCCGCCCGCTCAAGTACGACCGCCCGTACACCTACTGGGACTACCGCCAGCTCGCCTTCCCGAAGAACCGCGGCATGCGGATCGACCTGACGCTGGCGAACAAGGCCTTCGCCGACGCCGTCACCGACAGCTACGTCGACCGCGAGGCCCGCAAGGGCAAGGGCACCTCGGACCACGCCCCGGTCGTGGTCGACCTGGAGGTCTGAGGCGGCGGTCCGCACCCGCAGTGACGGTGCGAACCCGAACGGTCGCGTGCGGTGGCCGCGCGGGGCGGTGCTGCCTAGCGTCGGGCGTGACCGGGTGCAGCCGACCGACCACGGGGCGACCCCGCCCCCGGCCGCATCCGAGAACCTGGAGGTCCGGCATGCGCATCCCGCGTACCGCCGCCGTCCTCGGCACGACCGCCCTGCTCGCCCTCGCCGTGCCGACCGCGCACGCCGCGCCCGCGAAGGGGCCCGAACCGGCCAAGGTCACTCCGGCGCAGGCCGCCCCCGGCGAGAAGGTCACCGTCAACGTGGTCTGCCCGGGCAGCACGACGAAGACCATCACCGCCAGCTCGAAGGCGTTCACCGGCGGCACCGTCACGCTGACCGCGGGCCCGAACGGCACCTACACCGGCAGCATCGCGCTGCTCTCGGCGACCGAGCTCACCCTCACCGAGCAGGTCACCGAGAAGCCCGCCTCCTGGGGCGTCGACGGCAAGTGCCCCAACGGCGACGCGTTCACCGGCACCGTCGGCGTGCTGGCCCCGCTGACCCCGGCCGGCCACGGCACCGCGGCGCCCGAGCCGCACGGCAGCGTGGCCACCGGCGTCGGCGGCTCGGTCACCGGCACGAGTCCCCGGGAGCTGGCCACCGGCGGGGTGCTGGTCGCCGCCGGCCTCGGCGGCTTCTGGCTGCTGCGGCGCCGCGCCCCGCAGTCCTGATGCCGGCCAGTGCCCGCCCGCCCGGCGCCCCGTCCGATCAGGCCGGGGCGCCGAGTCGTGCCGCGTCGGCTCCGTCGATGGCCCGCGGCTCCGTCCGGGCCTCCTCGGCCCGCAGCGCACCGCGCGCCAGCAGGTACTGCGCTGCGATGTAGGTCGCCATCACCAGCACGTCGTGGCCGGGCAGCAGCTTCCAGCCGGCCAGCCGGACGGCGATCAGGCTGTCCGACAGCAGGAAGAGGCCGCCGCCGATCCCCGTCGCGAGCCCCAGCCCGGCCGAGGAGACCGCGGTGGACGCCAGCAGCAGGCTGTACGCCGCCACCGGGATCTGCAGCCCGCCGAGGTCCGGCCAGAGCTGGGAGATCATCGCCGCCCAGGCCGCCGCGTAGCCCGCGGCCACCAGCAGGGTCCGCCGCCGGTCCGTGAACGCGCCCTGCCCGGCGAACATCGTCACGTACGCGACGTGCGCCGCCGCGAAGGAGCCCATCCCGGCCAGGAAGGCGGTGTCCCCGCCCAGCTGCAGCAGCACGTCGCCCGCGCCGCTCGCCAGCAGGGCCGGCGCCAGCAGCTTCGGCGCCCGCTCCGCGGAGGCCAGGCTGTGCGCGGCCAGCAGCGGCATCAGGGCCGGCTTGGTGGCGTTCTGCAGCACGGTGGCGCCGGTGGCGATCGCCCCCAGGTGGGCCGCCGAGGTGGCGGCGAAGGCGGTGACGAGGCCGCGCGCGGCGCGCAGTCGTGCGGAGACGGTCATGCGGGGGTGCCCTCCGGGCTCTCGGCCGGTCGAAGACGATCAGGATGCCACGACGGTGAGCAGCGCGAAGGCGGGTACGGACGACCGCGCGACGTCGGACAGGTTCGGCATGCGAGGACCCTAGGGGACGCCGGGCAGCGGCGGAAGGGGGAGGTTACCCGCCCGTAGCGGCGGTTGCCCGACCGGCCGGCGGAGGCGTGCCGTCCGGCCCCGGGCACCGTCTAGGCTGGGCTCCGACATGGAGCAGCACGAGTACGCGACCGGCGCCCGCGGGGTGGCCGGCGGCGTGGCGGACGGGCGCATGGGCGGGGCGGGGCAGCTCACGGCCCACGCGCTCACCGGTGCGTACCCGCAGGCCGAGCTGCTGGCCCGGCGCTTCGCCGACGCCGACGAGGCGGACGCGCACCGGCTGTTCACCGCCGTCTTCGGGCTCTACCCGGCCCGGCACCTCGGCGGCCGTCCCGCCGACCCGCACGGCCAGGCCGCCGGCACCAGCTGGTGGCACGGACCGACGGTCCACCGGGCCGCCTCGGCCGCCCGGCCCCGCGGACTGCGCCGCGCCCGCCCCGACACCCCGCCCGGACGCGTCCCGGCCCCCGCCGCCCCCGGCCGGCACCGTCGGCCCGACCGCACCCGGGCCGCCGTGCAGGGCGCCGCCGCGGGCGAGCGCCGCACCGCGGCCCGGCTGCTGCTCGCCCACCCGCTGGTCACCCCCGACGGCCCGCACGGTGCCGGCTTCCCGCTGATCCTCCGTCACGCCGACTGGCTGACGGAACGGTTCGGCGAACTTCTCGGCTACCCCCTCACCGTCGGCCCCGCCCACGCCCGGCTGCACAAGGCCCCGCTGGCCGACCGCGCCGTGTCCGGCTTCGGGCCCGACGGGTACGCGGCCCTCGTCCTCGCCCTCGGCGCGATCGCCGACCGGCGGGTGCCCGACCTCGAACGGCCCGAAGTGCCCGCGCTGCTGACGGACTGGCAGGTCGCCACCGCCGGACCCGACGGCGGCCTCGCGCTCGACCGCGAGCTCGCCCGCGCCCTGCTCGCCGCTCCGGCCCCGCCCGCGGTCGGGCCGGCCGGCACCCCGGCGCTGGCCGTCCGCCGGCTGCTCGCCGAGAACCCGGTCGTCCTCACCGACGAACTCGCCGCCCCGGAACGCGCCTGGCTGCTCGGCCGGCTGACCGCCGAGGCCGAGCTGTTCGCCGACTTCCTCGGGCTGGAGGCGGAGATACGCGCCGAGGGCATGGCCCTGCTCGACCCCGCCGACGAACTCTCCGACCTCGCCGACGGGCCGCTCGCCCGCATCGCACTGCTGGTCGCCGAACGCCTGGTGGAGGAGCTCCGCCCGCTGCCCGAGGAGGCCGCCCCGCCGGCCGTCCTCGTCCCCGACGCGCTGATAGACGGCGCCCTCGGAGACGTCACCGACGACCACGGGCTGCCCGAACAGCCCGAGTGCGACTACCTCGCCGACCGCACGGCCCTGCGCCGCGACGTGCTCGGCCTGCTGCACCGGATGCAGCTGATCGCCCCGGCCGGCCGCAACTGGGTGCTCCGCGCCCCCGCCGCCCGCTACGCCCCGCAGGCCGAACTCCACCCCGCCCCCGGCGGCGGCCGCCACTCCCGCAGCGACTGACGCCCGGCCCGGGGCGGCGGAGCGGGCTCCTCACTCCACGGCGCGGACGTGTTCGGCGACCTCGCGGAACTCCTGGACGGTGACGTCGTACTCCACCCGCTGGCCGTCGGCCAGCACGTGCTCGGGGGCGTCGACGATGGAGTCGTAGTAGACGGTCAGCTCCGGCCCGCCGTCGTCGGGCTTGATGTAGCCGTAGCCGTGGCCGCGGTAGTACGTCCTGACAGTGCCGGTGGCCATGGGACCACCCCCTCGCTCAGGGGTCGGTGTCGATGACGGCAGTATCGGCCGCAGGCCCGCCCGGCACCACTTGATCGGCTCAGCGGGCCGCCTGCACCGCCTCGGTGCGCTGGTGGTGCCGGACGGTCTCCGCGGTGGCGGCCACGCCGAGGGTGCCGAGCGCGACCGACGCGGCGACGGCCGCGCAGGCCAGCCACCGCCGGTGGCGGCGGGGGAGCGGGAAGCGGGTGTCCCGCGGGGGAATCGGGGCGGATGGTGCGATCATGCCCCGGAGCGTGGCAGACCGGTGTGAAAGGCCGGCCACAACCGGGTGAAGTCCCGGCGGAAGATCGACGTCTAGTCCGTCATCGCAGGTCAGGGCCGGTCCGTGCGGGAGCCGCGGTCGGCTGCCCGCACCCGTCCGGAGTACTACCGTGGAGCCGTGATCCCCGGAACGTCCGACGGAGGGGGCCGCGGGATCGTCAAGCCGCTGCCCCCGGAGTGGTTCGTGCCGCACGACGGCAACGCCGAGATGCGCTGGGACGCGCCCACCGGCCCCGGCCCGCACACCCCGAACGAGCGGTTCTTCGTCCGCAACCACACCCGCACCCCGCGGATCGACCCGGACACCTGGCGGCTGCGGGTGCACGGCAGCGGGCTGCGCGGCCCGGACGCGGTCTTCTCCCTCGCCGACCTGCACGCCCTGCCCGCGACCACGCTGGACGCGGTGCTCGAGTGCGCGGGAAACGGCCGCCGGTTCTGGGCCGAGCAGCAGGGCACCCCCGCCCCGGGCACCGCCTGGGGGCTGGGCGGCGTCGGCATGGCGGCCTGGCACGGCGTCCCGCTCGGCGTGCTGCTGGAACGGGCGGGCCTCGGCCCGGCGGCGGTGGACGTGCTGGCGGTGGGCCTCGACCCCGAGTACCGGGTGGGCGGCCGCAACCTCGGCCGGGTGCGCCGCCCGCTGCCGCTCGCCAAGGCCCTGGAGGACGTGCTCGTCGCGTACGGGATGAACGGGGAACCGCTGCCGCCCGATCACGGGGCGCCCGCCCGGCTGGTCGTACCGGGCTGGGTGGGGGTGGCCTCGGTCAAGTGGCTCGGGTCCCTGGAGGTCTCGGACCGGCCGCTGGAGTCGCCGTGGAGCACCGAGTTCTACCGGCTGTTCGGCCCCGGGCAGCCGGCGGACGGCGGTCCGGCGCTCACCCGGCAGTCCGTCAAGAGCGCCTTCGAGCTGGCGCCCGGGGCGGTGCTGGCCGCCGGCCGCACCCACCGGCTGCGCGGCCGCTCCTGGTCGGGGGCGGCCGCCGTCCGCGCCGTCGAGGTGAGCACCGACGGCGGCCGCGTCTGGCGGACGGCCGAGCTGCTCGACCCGCCGAGCCGGTACGGCTGGCGGCGCTGGGCGCTGGACTGGCGGCCCGCGGCGCCCGGCCGCTACGGGCTGCGCGCCCGCGCCACCGACCTGCTCGGCCGCACCCAGGGCGCCGAGGCGCCGTTCAACCGCGAGGGCTACCTCTTCGACGCGGTCGTGGTGCACCCGGTGGAAGTGGTCTGAGGGCGACGCGGGTCAGCCGAGTGCGATCCGCTCCAGCCGCGGCGCGCCCGCGGCACCGACGGCGGTGACCCGGACGGTGTTGGGCCCCGGCCGCAGGGTCACCGGCAGCGCCACCGTCTCCCAGCGGTCCCACCCGCCGGTGGGCCGGAAGGCGCGTGCGGCGACCACCCGGCTGCCGTTGACGGCGACGTCCATCGGCCGGTCGGCGGCACCGCCGTTGGCGTAGCGCAGCGAGAGGGTGGCGGCGGCCGGGGCGCCCGCCTCGACCGTCCACTCGGCCCCGGCCCCGGCACCGCCGTCGAAGGACGCCCAGGACGTCCCGGACGGGTCGGTCTCCAGCCGTCCCCGCCGCAGCACGGCCTCCTCGGCCCGGTAGGTCCCGGACGGGCCGGGGACCAGCTGGTAGCCGCGCATCGACCGGATCAGCAGGTGGCAGTCCTGCAGCGAGCCGGAGGTGTCGCCGAGCGAGCGGTAGATGCCCCACTTGGGGCGGACCCGGTCGGCGAGGAAGGTGTCCACACCCTCCTTCGCCGCGTCGACCAGGGTCGTCCCGCCGCTGCGCAGGATCCAGCGGACCGTGCCCTTCGAACCGTCGCCGATCCTGATCCGGAAGTCCACGTCGACCCAGCGGTCGTGCAGCGCCGCCAGGTCGGTCCGGCCGACCACCACCCCGGACTGCGGCAGGGCGAGTTCGACCGTCTCCCTGCCGCCGACCCGCCGCAGCGACTGCACCACGATCGGCGCGGTGCCGTTGCCGGGCTGCTTCATCTGCATGATGTGGGTGAAGGTCGTGGTCGCCCGGAGCGAGGACGGGACGTACACCGCGTAGGTGGTCCGCCAGGTCTCGCCGGCCCGCCACTCCAGCGGCGGGCCGCCCGCCGGACTGCGCATCCCGGTGACCTCGTGGCGCTGCCGGTCGGTGGCGGAGTCCCGGTCGACGGTGTGCATCGTCCAGCGGTACGCGTCGCCGTCGGTGGTGATGTGCGGCCGGGCGGACGGGTGCGAGCCGGCCCGGTCGTCCTCGACGGTCTCGAAGGCGCGCAGTCCGTCGAAGGCGGGGGAGGGCGACCAGCGCAGCTGCCAGCCGGAGACCGACGGGGCGGCCGGGGTCTCGCCGCGGGCGGCTATCTGGAGCCCGGCGGAGGCGGCGCCGCCGAGCGCGGCGCCGAGCAGCAGCCGGCGTGAAGGCGTGTTCATGACAGGGCTCCTGATGGTCGGGCGCGCGGCGGGGGTCCCGGGGCTGGCCGGGGCGGAGTCCGTCCAGCGTCGGGGCGCGCCGGGCCGCGGTCAAGCAACGTCAGGAACGCTTACGCCCGATTTAAGACTCGCCGTCAGGCCGCCGGATCGGCCGCCTCGTACGGCGTCAGCACCAGCCGCACCACGTCCTCCAGCCGCCGGCGGGCGTCGTCCAGGGTGGTCCGGCCGGTCACCCAGGCCGTCAGCTCGCCCTGCCAGGCGTGCCCCACGATGTGCCGCACGACGTCCCCCGTGCTCGGCGGCACCTCGGACATCACCGCGCGCAGCGCCGCACCGTCCGCCTTCGCCATCGCCTGCAGCGCCTCGCTGGCGAACGGATCGGTGGACGCCGCCACCGACACCCGCAGCCGGGCCAGCTCGGGCTGCCGCTGGTAGGCGCGCATGCCGTGCCGGACGAAGCGCACCATCCGGTCGCTGGCCGTGAGCCCGGCCCGGCGGCCGCGCGCCTCACCCACCAGGTCGGTCAGCAGCGAGTGGTGCCACTCCGCGATCGCTGCCGCGAGCAGGTGGTCCTTGGACGAGAAGTAGCGGTAGGTCGTCCCGAGGGCGACCCCCGAGCGCTCGGACACCTGGCGCATCTGCAGCCGCTCGACGCCGATCTCGGTCACCAGCGCGAGCGCGGCCGCGATCAGGTTCCCGCGGCGTTCCAGCTGACGGGGCGACATCGCCTCCACCGGACGGGGTGACAGGTCAACCTTGGTCACCTTCACCATGATAGGGCCCGGGGTCCCGCACGGGTATGACGCGATCGGTCACGGACGGGTCGCGCGCGCCTCCCGCAGCAGCGTCTCCTGCACCGCCGAGGCCACCAGCAGGCCGTCCCGGTTGTAGAACTCGCCGAGCGCCAGACCCCGCCCGTCCGAGGCCGAGGGGCTGCGCTGCGCGAACAGCAGCCACTCGTCGGCCCGGAACGGGCGGTGGAACCACATCGCGTGGTCCAGCGAGGCCAGCAGGGTGCGCCGCGGCTCCTTCCGCCCGAAGCGGTGCGGCTCCAGGTGCAGCGCCGTGGTCGAGGCCAGCGTCAGGTCGGACAGGTAGGTGAGCGCGCAGACCTGCAGCAGCGGGTCGTCGTCCGGCAGCGGGGTGCCCGTCCGCAGCCAGACGAACTGCTGCGGCACGCCCGGGAGCTCGGCCGGCATCCCGGGCGCGTCGGCCGGCAGGAAGCGCATCTCCAGCGCACGGAAGCCGGTCGACTTCGCGAAGTCCTCCGGGTTCGCCCGCTCCCAGGCCACGAACGGGTCCGGCAGCTCCTCCGGCCCCGGCACCGGCGGCATCGTGCGCTGCCGCTCCGTCGAGGACTCCGGGCGCTTGAACGACGCCGACATGGTGAAGATCGCCTCGCCGCGCTGAACCGCCGTCACCCGGCGGGTCGCGTACGAGGAGCCGTCCCTGACCCGGTCCACCTGGTAGACGATCGGCCGGGTCGGGTCGCCGGGCCGCAGGAAGTAGCCGTGCAGCGAGTGCACCGACCGCTCCGCGCCGATCGTCCGCCCGGCCGCGGTCAGCGCCTGCGCGGCCACCTGGCCGCCGAAGGCGCGCATCGGCGCGCCGGCATGGCACCGACCACGGAACAGGTTCTCGTCCAGTTCCTCGATCCGCAGCAGTTCGACGAACGGGGCCACCTGGTCGTCGGCCGGCATCCCCTGGTCCATGGCGTCGTTCACCGCCCCATACTGGCAGATCGCCCCCGCAGCGCGGTGTGACCTGGGTTACCCGTGGTGCGTCGGGGGAGTAGAACGTGTTCCATAAGCGATGGCCTGTCAGTCCCCGCACCTAGCGTCCTCGCCATGACGCAAGCCGTGCAGACGTACGCCTACCTGCGCCCCTCCGCGGTGCACCAGAACACCGCCGGGCGCACCCTCGCCCTGGAGACCTCCGGCGGCGCCGGCCCGCTCGGGGCCACCGCCAACCCGCGGTTCTTCAGCGGCTTCCTGACCTCGCCCGCGGCCGCCGCGGCCGCCCTCCTCGCGGTGGCCGACGTCGCCGCCGCCCGCTACTACCAGCCGCAGCTGCGCGCCTCCCTCGACCCGGTGGTCACCGCCGGCGGCGACCGGCTGCGCTTCGAGTCCTTCTCGGGCTGCTGCGGCGTGCACGCCCGCCTCGACGTCCTCGCCGACGGCCTGGACGGCGACGACCCCGGCCACGGCACCACCAACGTCGACGTCAACAACCCGCTCCGCGAGGGCCTGAGCCGGATCGGCGCCGGCGAGCCGCTGCACCTGGCCGTCGGCCCCGACGCACTGGAGGTCACCACCCTCGACGGCCCGATGGTCGAGAAGAAGGTCCCGCTGCCCGAGCGCTGGCTGCGCGGCTTCGCCGAGACCCAGGTGCTCACCGCCGGCTTCGACCTGCGCGCCGACCTGCCCGCCGCCGAGGCCGTCCGCTTCCTGCGCACCCTGCCCCGCACCGGCGGCCGCGGCTCCACCACCGGCTGGGTCGTGCCTGCCGGACGCACCCTGCGCCCGACCAGCCGCCCGGTGCCCGGCGCCGTCTGCCTGCCCGGCCCCGAGCGGCTCGCCGCCCTGCAGCGGGTGCTGCGGCACGCCCTCGGCCTGCGGGTCTACGGCCCGCCCGCCGCGGCGGCCCCCGGTGCGTCCGCCGCCTCCGCCTGGGAGGTGGTGCTGCCCGGGATGCGGCTCACCCTCACGCTCTCGCCCGACGCCTCGCGCGGCTTCTCCGGCGAGGGCGGGGTGCTCACCGCCCTCGCCGCCGAGGGCTCCGCCGAGGACGCCGAGCTGATCGCCACCCTGCTCGCCTGGGAGCCCAGGATCGACCCGGCCGAACTCGCCGCCCAGTCCGGGCTCACCGTCGGGCGGGTCCGCGCGGCGCTCACCCGGCTCGGCACCGCCGGCCAGATCGGCTACGACCCCGCCGACGCCGCCCACTTCCACCGCGTGCTGCCGTACGACGCCGGGCGCGCCGAGGCGCACAACCCGCGGCTGCGGGCCGCCCGGGCGCTGGTTGCCGCCGGCGCCGTCCGGCTCGGCGACGGCCTCGCCGAGGTCACCGTCGGCGACCACGTGCAGCGGGTGCGCACCGGCGCCGACGGACAGCTCGGCTGCACCTGCCTCTGGTGGGCGAAGTACCGGGGCGGGCGCGGGCCGTGCAAGCACGTGCTCGCGGTCGGCCTGGTCCGCGCCGGACAGCCGGAGGCCGCGCGATGAGCGTCGCCGACCTCGCCCGCAAGGGAGACACCGCGGCCGTCGCCGCCGCCCTCGCCGAGCTCGCCCCCGAGCAGCGCCGCGCCGAGGTGCCCGCGCTGCGCGCCCTCCGCAAGGAGCTGCGGGACAGCTGGTCCGGCTCCCCGGACCGGTGGACGGCCCTGCTGGTGGCAGGCGCCGGCTGCCACACCTCGCCCACCGCGGCCGCCGAGTGGATCGGCAGCCGGGTCTTCGAGGACCGCGCCGGCTGGCGCAACCCGCTGCTCGTCGAGGTGATCGAACGTCAGCCCGTCGAGTGGCGGCAGGTCGTCACCGCCCGGCTCGCCGAGCGCAGGGCACCCGGCTGGGGCTGGTCCGAGCACTTCCCGCTGCTCGAGTACCTCGTCCGCTCCACCGGCAGCCCGGTGCCCGCGACCGACTCCTTCACCACCCAGTGGGTGCGCGAGCGGTCCCGGCCCGAACCGCGCCACCGCGCCTTCGGCGACCTGCCGCCCGGCCGCGACCTGCACGCCCGGCTGGCCACCGACCCGTTCACCCCGGTGCTCGCCCCGCGGGTCTTCGAGGTGCCCGACCTCGCCGGCGAACTGGAGGGCCCCTGGGTCGCCCGGGACGACTCCGAGCGCTGGCCCGCCGTCCTCGCCCGGCTGGCCGCCGACGGCGTCCTCGACCGCGCCGACCTGCTCGACCGCTGCCTCGCCCGGCTGCTGCGCGGCGGCGGCCGCCCCAACGACCACCGGACCTACCTGACGGTCCTGCGGGCGCTGGCCCCCACCGCCGACGAGTACGCCGAGCGGGCCCGCACCCTGCTGGCGCTGCTCTCCGGCCCGTCCACCACGGCCGCCCTGGCCCAGGAGGTGCTCGCCTCGCTGGACGCCGCCGGCCGGCTCGACCCCGAGGTGCTCGACGAGGCGAGCCCCACCGTGCTGTTCCGGACGGAGAAGAAGCTCGTCCGCGCCCAGCTCGGCTGGCTCGACCGGGCCGCCCGCACCGCGCCCCACCGGGCCGGGCCGGTGGTCCTCGCCGCGGCCGGCGCCTTCGGCCACCCCGACCGCACCCTCCAGGAGCAGGCGCTCAAGGTGGTCGCCCGGCACCTGACCGCAGCCGGCACCGCCGTCCTCCCCGAGCTGCGGGCCGCCGCCGAACAGCTCGACCCGGCCCACCACCGGCGCGCCGCCGAGCTGTTCGGCGCCGAGGTGCAGGCCGAGGAGTACCGGGAGCTGCTGCCGCCCCCGCCGCAGCCCCGGCCGGTGCCCGCCCCGATCGCCACCCCGGCCGAACTCGCCGAGGAGCTCGGCGCGGTGCTCGCCGGGGACACCGGCCTCGTCCCCTGGGAGCGCGTCCTGGACGGGCTCGTCCGGCACGCGCACACCGACCGCGCCGCCCTCGCCGAGGCCCTGGACCCGGTGCTGAGGGCCCACCCCCACGCGCGGGACCTCGGGCTGATCGCCGAGGCCGCCGCCGGCCGGATGACCGTCGACCGGGCCCGCCAGGTCGCCGACCGCTCGTACCGGCACGGCAGCTTCCGCACCGCCTGGTCCACGCCCTTCGACCAGCAGACCGCCGCCCGGCTGGAGGAGGCCGTCCTGCGGCTGGTCACCCGCCCGTTGCCGTACCTGCTGGCCGCCCCGACCGACTCCACCGGATCGATCGACCCCGTCGTCCTGGTCGAACGGCTCGCCGGGTACGCCGCGCTCGGTGCCGACCCGGGCCCGGTCGACCTCGGGCAGGCCCTGCTGCGGGTGGCGCCGACCACCGAGCCCGCGGTGATCGCGGCCGCCGCGGCCGTCGGCACCCCGGCCGGCGACCGGCTGGCCGGCTGGCTGCGCGAGGGCGGCCTCCCGCGCCGTCCCACCGTGGTGCGGGCGCCCTCCGGCGGGCGCGGACGGGACGGCCGACGGCTCTCCACCACCCGCCGCCTGATCGACCAGGAGGCCGCCGGCGCCGGTCTGCCCGAGGACGCCGAACGGCTGCTCGACACCGCCGACCGGCACCTCCGACGGCGCGACGTCTGGTGGACCCCGCCCGCCCGTGAGCAGTGGACGGCGATCCTGCCGCACCACCGGGAGGAGACCGCCGCCCGCCTCATGGAGCGCTTCGCCTCCGCGGCGGACCTCGACGTGCGGGGCGGCGCCGACCTGCTCCCCGCCCTCGCCGAGGCCGGCGGCCCGGCCGGCCCCGCGATCCACCTGGCCCTGGCCTACGGCCTCGGCGCCCGGCACCCGGAGGACCGCACCGCCGCCGTCGACGCCCTGCTGGTGCTCGCTGCCCGCGGCGACCTGGACGGCGCCCTGCTCGGCCGCGAGAGCGCCGAACTCGTCGCCCTCGGCCCGGTGAAGCCCAACCGCCTCACCGAGTCGCTGCGCGTCGCCGCCGACACCGGCGCCCACGGCACCGTCTGGTCGGTCCTCGTGGCCGCCCTGCCCCGGCTGCTGGCGGGCGAACCGCCGCGCGGCGTCGGCGAGCTGCTGGCGGTGGCCGCCGACTGCGCCCGCCGCTGCGCCGCCCGCGGCCCGATCCCCGAGGTCACGGCCCTGGCCGCGCGGGGCGGCAGCTCCCGGGCCGTCCGCGAGGCGGCCGCCCTGCAGGAGGTGCTGGCGGGCTGACCCGGCCGTCCCCCCGATTGTTGAACGATCGTTCTTGACTGACCGTTCTTCAACTCGCTAACGTTCCGGGCATGGGACGACCACGCGCCTTCGACGAGGACGAGGCCGTCGAGGCCGCTGCCCGGCTGTTCGCCGCGCACGGCTTCGAGGGCACGTCGGTGGACGACCTGGTGGGCGCGCTCGGCGTCCACCGGGGCAGCCTCTACAAGGCGTTCGGCAGCAAGCGCGGCCTCTACCTGGCCGCGCTCCGCCGCCACCTCGACCGGGACGTGCTGCCGCTCACCCGGGCGGTCGCCGGGGCAGCGGACCTGCCCGCGGCCCTGGCACAGGCCGCCGCCGCGTACGACAGCGGGCCGGCGGCCGGGCTGCTGCTGCTCTCCGCCGCCGAGCGGGCCCCGCTCGACCCGGACACGGCCGCCCTGGTCGAGGAAGGGCTCGCCGCGCTGGAGGCCGCCTTCGCCGGGGTGCTCGGCGACGGCGCCGCGCCGCCGCTGGCCGAGGCGCTGGCCGCCACCGTGCTCGGCGTGCGGCTGCGCGGCCGCGCAGCCGAGGGCCGCCCGGGCGCGGCCGCCGTCCTGGCGCTGGCCGACCGCCTCACCCGCTGACCACCCGCACCCGTCCCCGCACGCTTCACCCCACCCGAGGAGCCATCAGATGGCACAGCTGTCCGTCGTCGGCGACACCCTGATCGTCGAGGTCGAAGGACTCGACAAGCTCTGGGCGCTGAGGAGCCGTCTGGAGATCCCGCTGGCGAACGTCCGCGGCGCCACCGCCGACCCCGGCATCGTCCACGAGTCCAAGGGCATCAGGATGGGCGGCACCCACCTGCCCGGCGTGATAACCGCCGGGACCTTCCGCTCCCAGGGCGAGTGGGTGTTCTGGGACGTGCACAACCCGGCCGGGGCCGTCGTCGTGGAACTCGCCGACGAGCGCTACAGCCGCCTGGTGGTCGAGGTCGCCGACCCGCGCGCCGCCGTCGCCCTGGTCGAGGCCGCGATGCGCGCCCACGCCGCCGCCCGCCCCGACCGGGCCTGAGCCCCGCACGGGCCCTAGGGTGGGCGCGTCCGACCGGCCCGCACCTCCGGAGCGTCCGTGCTTCACCTGCGTCTGATCGTCCCCACCGACCTGCGCGACCGCGTCCTGCAGGCGCTCGACGCCTGCGTGGGGGCGACCCACGTGATCGTCCTGCCGGACACGGCGGTCCGCCCGGAGGGCGACGTCGTGCTCTGCGACGTGGCTCGTGAGGCCGCGGACGAGCTCCTCGGCGCCCTGCGGGCCACCGGGCTGGCCGAGCGCGGTGCGATCAACGTCGAGGAGGTCGCGTTGACGATCTCCGCCGCCGCCGACCGGGCCGAGGAGGAGGCGCCCGGCGAGGGCGCCGACGCGCTCGTCTGGGAGTCGGTCTCGGAGATCACCCATGAGGAGTCCACCCTCACCGCCGTCTATCTGGCCTTCCTGACGGTGGCGACCATGCTCGCGGCCTGCGGCGCCGTCCTGGACAGCGCGATCCTGGTCGTCGGCGCGATGGCGGTCGGGCCGGAGTTCGGCCCGCTGGCCGGGCTGTGCGTGGCCCTGGTGCAGCGCCGCGGCCGGCCGGCCCTGCGGTCGCTCAACGCCCTGGTGGTGGGGTTCGCGGTCGCCATGGCGCTGACCGTGGGCTTCTGCTTCCTGATGGACCAGTGGGGACTGTTCACCAAGGAGATGTTCGAGGCCGGCAGGCCGAACACCTCGTTCATCTGGAAGCCGGACGCCACCTCCTTCGTGGTGGCGCTGCTGGCCGGCGTCGCCGGACTGCTCTCGCTGACCTCGGCGAAGGCCGGTGCACTGGTCGGGGTCGCCATCTCGGTGACCACCGTGCCGGCCGCCGCCAACGCCGCCGCCGCGGTGGCCTACGGCGACTTCGCGCAGGGCCGGGGCTCGGCGGTGCAGCTCCTGCTGAACATGCTGGGCATCGTCATCGCGGGTGTCGCGACCCTGGTGGTCCAGAACGTCGCCTGGAAGGCCGTCCGGGCCCGCGGCTGAGCGCCCGCCCGTCCGGCCCCGTCCTCAGACGGTGATCCCGTCGTCGTCCGCGGTCGCCGCGGGGCGGCGGGACGTGGACGGCGCCGGAGCGGCCGGGGCCGTGGGCACGGTCGGGCCGCCGTCCCCGGGCACCCGGGCGACCGCCCGCCACCACAGGGTCGGCGCCGGCGGGTCGGCCGGCTCGAACGGCGCACCCGGGCGGGGCACCGCGAACCGCACGCCCAGCGCCTGCGCCGCCGCCACCGTCCGCTCGGCCGGCTCCTCCCACGGGTGCGGCGCCAGGTTGAAGGTGCACCAGTGGATCGGCAGCATCAGCCCGCCGTCCAGGTCCAGGTGCGCCCGCACGCCCTCCTCGGGCGTCATGTGCACCTCGGGCCAGAAGTCGCTGTACGCGCCGATCTGCACCATCGTCGCGTCGAACGGTCCGAGCCGGCCGCCGATCTCGGCGAAGCCGGGGAAGTAGCCGGTGTCCCCGCTGTGGAACAGCCGGTGCCCGGAGCCGGCCACCACCCAGGACGCCCAGAGCGCGTACGGGTGGGTGCGCGGCCCGCGGCTGCAGTAGTGCCGGGCCGGCGTGGCGGTCAGGGTCAGCCCCGCCACCTCGGCCGACTCCCACCAGTCGAGCTCCACGATCCGCTCCGGCGGCACGCCCCAGTGCTCCAGGTGCGCGCCCACCCCGAGCGGGACGGCGAACACCGCGCCGCTCGCGTCCAGCGCCTTGATCGTCGGCATGTCGAGGTGGTCGTAGTGGTCGTGCGAGACCACCACCACGTCCACCGGGCCGAGTTCGGCGAGGCCGATCGGCATCGGGTGGAGCCGCTTGGGGCCCGTCCAGGAGAACGGCGAGCAGCGCTCGCCCCAAACCGGGTCGAACAGCACCCGGCGGCCGTCCAGCTCGGCGAGCACGGTGGCGTGGCAGAGCCAGGTCAGCCGCAGGCCGGAGGCGGGCGGCGCGGCCAGGTCGATCGGGTGCAGCGGGTGCAGCGGGACGGGGGCGGCCGGCAGCCGGCGGGCCCGGTCGCCGGCGAGCTGGGCCCGGCTGACCGAGAGCGGCGACTGCCCGTCGGCGAGCCGCCGGGTCGGGACGGGGTTCTGGAAGGCTCCGTCGCGGAACTGCGGCGAGCGCCGCACGCGCTCCAGCCGCTCGCCCGTGGGATCGGCGCCGAAGGCGTCCGTCCGGATCCGGTGCCAGGTGCGGCGCGGCAGTCGTCCGATGCCTCCGCCGTCGGTGAACGAGGTGCCGAACTGTGCGGCGAGGGCGGCTGCGCGGGAGATCCAGGGGACGGAGCTGGGCACGGCACCTCCACGTCGGGACATCCGTACGGCGGTGGCCGTCCGGCGTCCGCGGTCGCGGAGGCCGGCAGGCCGGACGCGTACGGGTGGGGCCGCTGGGGCTCCGCTGCCGTACGACGACCGTCGAAACCGGACACTACCCCTCCTGGCCCGTGCGGGCCCGGCCGAAACATGATCGGGCGAGCCGTTCGGCGGACCCGCCGGCCGGGCCCCGGACACGCCGGGACGGGCCCGCCGCCCGGCGGGACCGTCCGGGTGCGGAGGATCAGGCCGCGTAGAAGCGGGTGATCGTCTCGGCGACGCAGTGCGGCTTGGGGCTGCCCTCACTGCTGATGGTGAACCGCACCAGCGCCTGCACCCCGCCGGGGACCTCGTCGGCGGAGAGCAGCTCGGCGGTGGCCCGCACCGCCGTGCCGACCGGCACCGGCGACGGGAAGCGGACCTTCTCCGAGCCGTAGTTCAGGGCCATCGCGATGCCCTCGACGCCGTAGCACTCCTTCGCCAGCACCGGGATCAGCGAGAGCGTGAGGTAGCCGTGCGCGATCGTCCCGCCGAACGGGCTCTCCTTGGCGCGCGCCGGGTCGACGTGGATCCACTGGTGGTCGCCGGTGGCCTCGGCGAACAGGTTCACCTGCTCCTGGCCGATGGTGTGCCACTCGCTCGTGCCGAGCTCGGTGCCGACCGCGGCTTTCAGGTCGGCCAGCGAGGCGAAGGTCGTCAAGGTGCGCTCCAGGTGGGGTCGGGGCTCCGGTCCCCACGGCTGCGTCCGGTGGGGACAGTCGGAGAGTATGCCTACCGACCGGTCACCTGTCAGCGGGGGCCGGGCGCGCCGCGGCGGCGGCACCGACCGCGCGCAGCCGCCGCCCGCCCACCAGCTCCGGTGTCAGTGCCACGTACACCGGCCGCGGACCGCCCACCCAGGGGCGCAGCCCCGCGTCGTACAGGCCGTCCTGCGCGCGGTGGTCCCGGACCACCTCGGCGTGCCCGTGCACCAGGACGCTCCAGCCGGAGCGCGTCTCCGGGTCGAGCACGTCGGCCTGGAAGGCGGCGACCGTGCCGTCCAGCGCCCGCGCGGTGGTGCTGTCGGCGCGCAGCGCCAGCACCAGCCGGCCGTCCTGCGCCACCTCGAACGCCACCGGCAGCACCGCGGGCAGCGCGTGCTCGGTGTACACCACGCGCCCGACGGGCACGGTGCCGAGCAGGCGGCGGCACTCGGCCTCGCTCAGCTCCTCCACGGGGTCCTCGTACTCCATGGCACGATGCTCGGCCCGCGGCCGCGGAGCCGGTAGGGCCGATGGTCCCTGCCCGAAGGGTCCTCCGGCGGTAGCTTGTCGCCAGGCACGAAGGCGGAAGGGGGCTGGTGCGGGGTGGGCGGCGGCATCGAACTGGTGGTGATCGGCGCGGACGGGGGGCCGGACCGCAGCTGGTCCGGCTCGGAACGGGCCGCGGACGGCGCCCGCACCCTCGCCGCCACCCTGCCCGGCCGGACCTTCGACGCCGGGGCCCGGGGCTGCCGGGTCGACCTGCTGCCACCGGACGCCGACGCCAACACCATGCTCACCGCGCTGCGCGCCGCCGCGGCGAGACCCGCGCGGTGGCTGGTCGTCTGCCTGCTCGGCCAGCTCACCGCCGACCCCAGGGGACGGCGGATCGCGCTCGTCACCGCCGGCTCCACCCCCGACAACGCCTACCGGCGCGGCCTCGCCTGGGACTGGGTGGTCAGCGCCATGGTGCACGGCGACCAGGAGGAGACCCTGCTGCTCGTCGACGCGGTCGCCGACCGCGACACCTGGGCCGCCCTCGCCCGGGAGGACGCCGCGGGGGAGCTCCTCAGCCACTCCCGCGTCCCGCTCTGGGGACGGATCGGCCGGCACCAGGCCGGGCGGCGCGGCCGGGACGCCGTCCGCCCGGGAGGCGACGGATCGTTCAGCCGGCTCCTGGTGGACGCCCTCGACCGCGGCGTCCCCGGCGCACCCGCCGCCCTCGGCCCGCAGGAACTCGCGCCCGTCCTCGCGCACGAACTCGCCCTGCGGGACGGCGGCGCGGCCGAAGCCGGACAGGCCGTCGAACTCGTACCGGCCGACGGGGGACGGCTGCTGATGCACAATCGGGCCGCCGTCCGGGGCGCATTGGCCGGATTGTCGCTTTCCGACGAACTGTTGGCCGTGCTCTGGCGAGAAAACACCCCAACCGATCCGCCGAACGCGTAAGGTCGGACCGCCCGAGGTGTTGCTGTGCCGGGGCGGGTGGCGAAGAATCGATGTCCCCGCGGCGGCACCGAGGGACGGCAGAGGAATTGTGCGACCACGGCCGCGGACGAGGTCTGGCGCTACGAGGTGGGGCGATGCGGCAGCGCGGAAATGTGTTGCGCCCTGGGGCGGTCGGGATCGGTGGGGTGGCACTGCTGTTGGCGCTCAGTGCCTGTTCCGCCGCCGACGCCGGGGGTTCTGCGGACCGTCTGGGTACTCCTGTGACAGCTGTTCCCGGTGGGACTGCAGTAACTCCTTCGACTGGTCCGGGTACGGGCGGCAGCGCCCCCACCGAAGGCCCCGACGGAGCCGTCGCCCGAACGGTCCTGAGCACCTATCAAGCCTGGTGGGACGCCAAGGTCGAGGTCTTCGCACGGCCGGATTCGGACGGTTCGCAACTTCAGGCGTACTCGACCGGTCAGGCATTGAGCGACGAGCTCGCCAGCCTCCACCAACTGCGCGAGTCCAAGCTCGTGATGATCGGAGCACCCCGCACTTCTCCGGTGGTCCGGAAACTGGATGCCGCGGCCAATCCGCCGACGGCGGAGATCGAGGACTGCCTGGACGTCACGGGGTGGCACCAGGCCGACCCGGCGACCAAGGCAATCCGTGATCCCCAACAGCGCCTCGGGCGCTACGTTTCCACCACGCGACTGCGAAAGAACGGCGCGAGTTGGACCATTGTGGAAGTCACTCGTGAGGTGGGGCGGACATGCTGAAATCCTTGCGGCGCCTACTCGTTGCCGCACTGTTTCTGACGCTGGCGACCACTCCCGCGGTCGCCGATCAAGGGCCCACCGGTGACGTGGGACCGTGCAAGAACAGGTACATCTGCGTGGTCGTCACCGAGCCCGGGAGCACGGCCGAGCCCGGGGGCGGGAGCGGCGGGTCGTCGGGCGGGTCCGACGGCGGGGTGCAGATGTGCAGTTGGAACGGACAGCAGTGGCCCTGCTGGGACGACGACCTCGGCTGGTTCTCCACCGCGGACGGCTGCTACTACCACCGCTCCGAGCCGCAGCCGCCCGCGAGCGACCCCGCCTGGGACGGCCACGCCCCGTCCGAGGGCGCGGTGTACGAGGTCAACTGCCGCGGTGTCGGCGGCCAGTTGTCGCCGAAGCCGCCGATGTTCTTCGCCCAGCCGCCCGGCGGCCCGCCACCGCCGGACCGCCCGTACGACCTGGGCATGAAGGCGCTCGGCATGATCCACTTCGACTCGCCGGCGCTGCACGCCGCCCCGGCCGCCACCGCCGTCGTCGGGGTGCCGGTCTGGCTCTGGTACACCGCCGGGCCGACCACGGCCGGCCCGCAGAGCGCCACCGCCAAGGGCCGGACGATGAGCGTCACCGCCACCGCCCGGCTGACGAAGGTGCACTGGGACACCGGCGACGGCTCGGCCGGCGCCGACTGCACCGGCCCCGGCACCGCCTACACCCCGGGCGCCGGCACCGAACCGCCCTGCGGCCACACCTACCGGAAGGCGTCCGGCGGCCAGCACGACCAGAGCTTCTACCTCACCGCCACGCTGACCTGGCGGGTCGAGGCGGTGCGCTCCGACACCGGGGCGCGGGTGTTCGCGGTCGACTACCGCGTCGACACGGACCAGCCGCTGCCGCTGAAGGTCGCCGAGGTGCAGGCGCTCAACTGACCGCCGGCCACGCCCCGACCCCACGACGAACCACCAGTTCCGGAAAGGCCGAAGCCCGGTGGAAACCCGCAACGTCCCGACGCCGAGCGCAGGCACCGCCGCCCTCGCCCCCGACCCGCACCGTCCGGCCCCGCACGTGCCCCCGCGCACCCTGCGGGCCCGGCGGCGGCGGCCCGCCGTGCTGGCGATGGCCGTCGCGCTGATCGCCGCGGGCGGCCTCGGCGGCGCCGCCCTCTACACCAGTTCGGGGCAGCGGATCGCCGTGCTGGCGGTGGCCCGCGACATCCCGATGGGGCAGGCCGTCACCGCCGACGACCTGGTGGTCGCGCACATCGCCGGCGACCCGCTGCTGCGCCCGCTGGACGCCCGGGACCGGGCCCGCACCATCGGCCTGCGCGCCACCACCGACCTCAAGCGCGGCGCCCTGCTGCTCAAGGCGGACCTGACGGCGGAGCCGGTGCTCCGCCCCGACCAGCAGACCGTCGGCCTCGCCGCCAAGCGCACCCAGTTGCCCGCCACGCGGCTTCAGCCGGGGCTGCAGGTGCTGGTGGTGTCCACCCCGGACGCCAAGGGTGACCAGGCGGCCGGCCGGACGCCGGAGACGATCGCCGCGGTGGTGGTCACCGTCGGCCGGGTCGACTCCGACGGCAGCCAGGTGGTGGACGTGGCCGTCCCCTCGGCGGACGGGCCGCGGCTGGCCCTCTGGGTGTCCTCCGGCCGGTTCCAGGTGATCCTCGCGCCGCGGGCCGGCGCCCCCGCGCCCGCGCCGTCCACGAGCGGAACCACCGCGGCCGACGGGAACGCCGGGGCGGTCACACCCCCGGCCGGTACGCCGACGGGTGCCCCGAGCGGCAAGGCCAGTCCGAAGAGCGGTACGGGAGGTGGCACCTGATGGCGGTCGTCGCCGTGGTCGGCGGCCCGGGCGCGCCCGGGGCCACCACCACCGCCCTCGCCCTGCTGCTCAGCTGGCCGCTGCCGCCGGGCCGCAAGGTCCTGCTCGCCGAGTGCGACCCGGACGGCGGCGCCGTGCTGGCCGGCGCACTGGAGGGCCGCGTCGACGCGGTGTACGGGCTGCGCAACCTGGCCGTGGCGGACCGCCGGGGCCTGCTCGCCCAGACCGTCTGGGAGCAGCTCGTCGACCTCTCCCCGGAGGGCACCGCGGAGCGGCTGCTGCTGCCGGGCCTCACCGACCCCGCGCAGGCGCCCGGCCTCGCGTACACCTGGGAGCCGCTCGCCGACACCTTCCAGGCGCTGGACGGCCAGGGCTACGACGTGATCGTCGACCTCGGCCGGTCCGGAGCGACCGGCCCGGGTGCGGTGCTCGCCCGGCGGGCCGACGTGGTGGTGGCGACCGTCCGGACCACCCTGCGCGGCCTGTCCGCCGCCCGGCCGCGGCTGGCCGCGCTCCGCGACGACCTGGAGAGCGCCGGCCCGGGTGCCGACGCGCTCGGCCTGCTGCCGGTCGGCGAGGGCCCGTACCCGCTGGCCGAGGCCGCCCGCGAACTCGGCGTCTCCGCGCTGGGCCTGCTGCCCTACGCGCCGCGCACCGCCAGGGTGCTCTCCGACGGCGGAGACACCGCCGACCGGCGGTTCGTCCGCTCCGAGCTGATGCGGACGGTGCGCAGCGCGGCCGACCGGATCCAGGAGGTCGCGGCCCGCCGCCGGCAGCGCCTCGCCCCGCAGGCCCAGCCGTACCCACAGCCCCAGCCGTACCCACAGCCCCAGGCCCAGCCGTACCCGCAGGCCCAGGCCCAGCCCTACCCGCAGCCCGCTGCGGCCCCCGCGCCCGGCCCGGTGCTCGGGCCGGTGACGCCGCGGCAGCCGTGGGCGCCGGTGCCCGATCCGCAGCCGGTCGGCTTCCCGCAGCACATCGCACCGCCGGCCGTCCCGCAGCCGCCGGCACCGGCGCCCTTCCCGCCGCCGGACCGGCAGCAGCCGCAGAACGGGTACGGGGAGGTGCTCCGTGCGCGGTAGTCCGCTCCAGCAGGGGCCGTCCTCGCCGCCCTGGCACCTGCCGACCCCCGGTGCCGTGCCCGGCCCGGGCGTCGTCCCCGGTCCCGTCCGGCCGTCCGGGCCCGCCGCGCCCGTCGCGGCGGTGCCCGCACTGCAGCCGGTCGGCATCCGGCCTGCCGTCGACCCGCAGGTCGCCCGGGAGCTCAAGCGCCAGGTCGCGGCCGAACTCCACCAGCAGCTCGCCAAGCTGGAGGGCTCCGGCGAGGTCGACCGGGCCACCCGGCGCCAGCGCGGCCGGGCGCTGATCGAGGAGGTCGTCGCCCGCTGGTCCGACGCGTACGCGCAGACCCACGGCATCCCGCCGACCCGCGACCAGGACCGCGCGCTCGCCGAGGCCGTCTACGACCTGCTGTTCCGGGCCGGCCGGCTGCAGCCGTACCTGGACGACCCGGAGATCGAGAACATCCTGGTCAACGGCTGCGACGACGTCTGGGTGTCACGGGCCAACGAGCCGCTGCGGCAGGTGCCGCCGATCGCCGACAGCGACGCCGAACTCGTCGAGCTGCTGCAGGACCTGGCCCGCCAGCACGGCGGCGGCGAGCGCAGCCTCTCCACCGCCAGTCCCACCCTGGCGCTGCGGCTGGAGGGCGGCATGCGCCTGCAGGCGCTGACCGAGGTCACCCCGCGCCCGTACGTGGCGATCCGCCGGCACCGGGTCGCCTCGGCGACCCTCGGCGACCTGGTCGGACTCGGCACCCTGGACGCGACGCTGGCGGCCTTCCTGGCGGCGGCGATCCGGGCCAAGAAGAACGTCATGGTCACCGGCACGCAGGGCGTCGGCAAGACCAGCCTGCTGCGCGCGATGGCCGCCGAGATCCCGCCGGACGAGCGGGTCGGCACCCTGGAGACCGAGTTCGAGCTGTGGCTGCACACCCTCGGCCACCTGCGCCAGGTGGTGCCGATGGAGGCCCGGGAGGGCAACGGCGAGCGGGTCGACGGCCGGGTCGCCGGCGAGCTGACGATCGGTGAACTCATCCCGGCCGCGCTGCGGATGACGCTCTCGCGGATCATCGTCGGCGAGGTCCGCTCCGCCGAGGTGGTGCCCATGCTGCGGGTGATGACCAACGGCGAGGGCGGCTCGATGTGCACCCTGCACGCCCGCGCCCCGCACATGGTGGTCGACCGCATCGCCGAACTCTGCCTGGAGTACGGCGCCCACATGACCGACAGCCTGGCCTACCGGCTCACCGCCAACGCCGTCGACTTCGTCGTGCACGTCACCATGGTCGACGAGACCGCCGTCGGCGGCCGCCGGCACCGCTTCGTCTCGCACGTCCTGGAGGTCACCGGTCTCGGCGAGAGCGGCCGCCCGGCGATGAACCAGGTCTTCGGCCCGCGCACCGAACAGGGCGAGCCGCGGGCCGTCCCGCACACCCCGCCGCAGTGCCTGGACGACCTGCGCCGGGCCGGCTTCGACGCCGGCCTGCTGCAGTCCCCGTACGGCAGTTGGGGCGCCCCGCTGGGGCTGCGGATCGGCGGTGCCCGCTGATGCTGCTCTTCGTGCTCTGCGGCCTCGCCGTCGCCGGCGGGCTGGTCGCCCTGGTGGCCGGCCTGGTCGGCACCCGGGAGGAGAAGCCCGAGGCCCGGCCGGGCAGCGGCCGGCTGCACACCTTCTGGTACGGCGCCCCCGGGACGGCGAGCCCAGGCCGCGCCAGGACCCGGCAGGTCCAGGCCGTGCTCGCGGTGGCCGGTGGCGCCGGCGCCTGGCTGTTCACCGGGATCCCGCTGACCGTGCTGCTGCTGCCGCTCGCCGTCTTCGGCCTGCCCTGGCTGTACGACGCCACCCGCTCCGACACCCGGCGGATCGAACGGCTGGAGGCGCTCGCCGAGTGGACGCAGCGCCTCGCCGACGTGCTGCTGCTCGGCGTCGGCCTCAACCAGGCGATCGTCACCAGCCGCCGCACCGCGCCGCCCGCCCTGGAGGCCGAGATCGGCGACCTCGCCGCCCGGCTGCAGTCCCGCTGGCGACCGGAGGACGCGCTGCGCGCCTTCGGCGACGAACTCGCCGACGCCACCGCCGACAAGGTGCTCGCCGCCCTGCTGCTGCGGTCCGGCGACAGCGGCCCCGGCCTGGCCCGGGCGCTCGCCGACATCGCCGAGTCGGTCCGCGAGGAGGTCCGCCAGCGCCGCGCCATCGAGGCCGACCGGGCCAAGCACCGCACCACCGTCCGCTGGCTGGTCGGCATCATCCTCGCGGTGATCGCGGCCGGCGCCCTCAACCCGCGTTACACCGCGCCGTACGCGAGCGTCACCGGCCAGGTGGTGCTCGCCGTGGTCGCCGCCGCGTTCGTCGGGGTGATCGCCTGGATGCGCTCGCTCGCCGCCCACACCCCGCTGCCCCGACTGATCGAGCCCGACCGGCGCAGCAAGGCCGGCCGGCTGCCCGGCGACCCGGTCGAGGCCGAGCCGTCGCCGGAGGCCGCCGCCGCGGCCAAGGAGGCCCGATGATCTCGCCCTGGGCCGTGCTCGCGGGCGGCGCCGCGGCCGGCGGCCTCGCCCTGCTGCTCGCCGAACTCCGGCCCGCGCCGCCGGACCTCGGCCAGGCGCTCGGCCGGCTGCACCGCACCCCGGACCCGCGCCCCGCCGAGGAGACCCGCCCCGCCTGGTACGACCGGATCGGCGCGGACTCGCTGCGGCTGCCCGGCGCCCGGATCCCGCACCAGCAGCTCGCCCTGATCGGCCGCAGCCCGGCCCGGTTCATGGCGCACAAGCTGCTGTTCGCGCTGGTCGGACTCGTCCTGCCCGGCTACCTGGTGGCGATGGCCGCGGTCGCCGGGATCGGCCTGCCGGTCGCCGTGCCGCTGCTGGCCGGCCCGCTGCTGGCCGCCGTGCTCTGGCTCGTCCCGGACGGCATCGTGGCCGGCGAGGCGAAGGAGGCCCGCACCGAGTACCTGCACGGCGTCGCCGCCTACCTGGAACTCGTCGCCCTGGAGCGGGCCGCCGACTGCGGACCGGCGGAGGCCCTGCGGCGGGCCGCCGCGGTCGGCCGCGGCACCGTCTTCCGGCGGATCCGGGACGCCCTGGAACGCGCCGCCACCGACCGCCTGCCGCCCTGGGACGGCCTCGACGCCCTCGCCGCCGAACTCGGTCTGACCCCCCTCCAGGACCTCGCCGACATCATGCGGATCTCCGGCACCGACGGCGCCGCCGTGTACGACACCCTGCGTGCCCGCGCCAAGAGCCTCCGCGGCGAACTCCTCGCCGAGGAACTGGCGCAGGCCAACACCGACAGCGAGCGGATGGTCGCGCCGGGATCGGCGCTCACCCTCCTCATGACGGTGCTGATCGTCTTCCCCGCGCTGTACCAGATGCTCGACGTCAGCTGAGCAGCCGACGACCACCCGACCGCCCGTCCTGGAGACCACACCATGACCGAGACCGCGGCCAGGCTCAAGCCCCTGGCCACCGCCCTCCTGCTGCCCGTCCTGCTGCCCCTGCACCTCGGCATGCCCTACCTGCACGTGCGCCTCGGCAGACTGCGCGCCGCCCGCGCCTCCGGCGACCGCGGCGCGATCAGCATCGAACTCGCCCTCACCATCATCGTCCTGGTCGCCATCGCCGGTGCGGTGCTGGCCGCCGTCAAACTGCTCGCCGGCAAGGCCGAGCAGAAGATCCCCACCGACGTCCCGGACGCGGTGAAGTGATCCGACGCCCGCGCGTCCCCGCCGCGCCGCGCACCGCCGCACTGCGCGACCGCGGGGCGGTCGTCCTCGGCCTGGCCATCGTCTTCCCGGTCGTGCTGACCGCCGTCATGCTCGTGGTGCAGGCCTCGCTCTGGTGGTACGCCGACCAGGTCGCCCTCACCGCGCTGCGTGAGGGCGTCGACGCCGGCCGGGTGCGCGGTGCCACCGCCGAGGACGGGGACGTGCGGGTACGGGAGTTCCTCGCCCGCTTCGGCCGGCTCGCCGAACTCGAGAGCGTCGACCACGCCGGCTCCGACGCCGAGACCCAGCAGATGACGGTGACGGTCCGTCCGCAGTCGGTCGTGCCGTTCTTCGACCGGCTGACCATCACCGAGACGCTCAGCGCACCCCGCGAGCGGTTCGTCCCGCAGGGCGGGCAGCGGTGACCGCCCGCGCCGCCCGCCGGCGGCCGCCCGCGGGCCGCGACACCGGCGCCGTCCCCGTCGAGGCGGCGCTGCTGCTGCCCGTGGTGCTCGCCTTCGTGCTGATCGTGGTCGCCGCCGGCCGGGTGCAGAGCACCGGCGCCGTCGTCGACGCGGCCGCCCGGGCCGGCGCCCGCGCCGCCTCGCTCGCCCGCGGCGAGGACGGCGCCCGGCAGGCCGCCGCGGACGCCGTGCAGGACGTCCTCGGCCGGCGCAAGGTCCGCTGCTCGCAGGACCCGGTCACCCCGGTGTCCTACGGCACCCTGCAGACCCCCGGCGGTGAACTCGCCACCGTCACCGTGCGGGTGCGCTGCTCGGTGCCGCTGCGCGACCTGCTGGGTGTGGACGCGCTGCAGGGGGACAAGACCATGACGGGGGAGTTCACCTCGGTCGTCGACCGCTACCGCGGCGACTGAGCAGGGTCGACCGCCACCGCGGCGACCGAGCAGGAGAGGGGGGCCGGTGGCACACCGGAGAACACCGCCGCGGCGCCGCCGCGGCCCGGACGACGGCGCACTGTCGGTGTACGTGGCGATCTGCGCGGCCGCCCTGGTCGTGCTGGTCGGCATCGTGCTCGACCTCGGCGGACGGCTGCGCGCCATCGAACGCGCCGACGCCCGCGCCCAGGAGGCCGCCCGCGTCGCGAGCCAGCAGCTCGACGTCGAGGCCGTGCTGCAGGGCCGCGGCTACCGCATCGTCAGCCAGGAGGCCGCCGAGCGGGCCGCCGACGACTACCTGCGGGCCTACAACCTCACCGGCACGACCCGGCTGGTGGACGACCGCACCGTCGAGGTGCGGACCACCGGCACCTACACCAGCGCCCTGATCGGCGCGGTGCTCCCCGACTTCACCTACCTCGAGGTGCACGGGTACGGCAAGGCCACCCTCGTGCCCGGCATCACGGAAGCGGAGAACGGCTGATGGCCGCGCGACGAGCCGACGACCCCGCCCGCACCGGCGCCCCCGGCGACCGGACACCCGCCGTCCGGCCGCGGCGCCGCCGCACCGCCGGCTCGGTGGCCGCCGCCCTCGGCGCGCTGCTCGCGCTGGTCGCCCTGCTGGCAGGCCTGCCCGCGCTGCTCGGCTACGGCACCCTGGCGGTCGCCTCGACGGGCGAACCCGCCACCGGCGGCAGCGCCGTGGAGGTCCTCACCAGCCCCGACGACGGACGCCTCTTCCTGTGGGCGCTGGTCGGCGTCGGCTGGATCGCCTGGCTCTGCTTCGCGCTGTCCGTGCTGATCGAGATCCCCGCCCAGCTCCGCGGCCGGGTCGCCCGCCGGATCCCCGCCTTCGGCTGGAGCCAGCGCATCGCGGCCGGACTGGTCGGCTCCGTCCTCGCCCTGCTGCCGGTGGCCGGTTCGGCCTTCGCCGCCGTCCCCGAACGCGGCCCGCAGGCCGTCGCCGCCGCGCTGCCCGCCGCGCCGCAGTACGCCGCGCTGCCCGCGGCCGCACCGGCCGCAGCCCAGGCCGCACCCGCCCAGGACCATCCCGTCTACACCGTCCGCGACACCCGGCCCGCCGACAGCCTCTGGTCCATCGCCGAGCACCAACTCGGCTCGGGGGAGCGGTGGCAGGAGATCGCCCGGCTCAACGACGGCCGGGTGATGGACGACTCCGGGCGGCGGTTCGACGCCGACCGGCCGATCCACCCCGGCTGGAAGCTGCTGATGCCCGGCGACGCCAGGCCGGACGCCGGAGGCGCAGCCCCGCAGCAGGGCCCCGCGCCCGCCCCGCACCACTCCTCGGTCACCGTCGCCCCCGGCGACAGCCTCTCCGCCATCGCGCAGCGCGAACTCGGCAGCGGCGACAGGTGGCCCGAACTCTTCGAGGCCAACCGCGGCGTCCGCGCCCCCGACGGTGAACGGCTCACCGACCCGGACGTGCTGGTCCCCGGCACGGTGCTGGCCGTCCCCGGTGCCCCGCAGCCCGCCCCGCAGCAGCCGCAACCCGAGCAGCAGGCCCCGCAGCCGCCCGCGCAGTCCACCCCCGCGCCCGCAACTCCCGCGCCGGCCACGCCCGCACCCGCGAGCCCCGCACCCGCGAGCCCCGCACCGAGCACGCCCGCCCCCCACAGCCCCGCGCCGAGCACACCGGCGAAGCACACCCCGCCGCCGGTCGTCCCCGCCGGGGTCGGCCACGAGGCGCACGCCGCCTCCGGCGACTACACCACCGCGCTCGCCGCCTCCACCGTCGGCGTGCTGCTGGCGGCCATCATGATCGGCACGGTCGCCCGGCGCCGCGGCGACCAGCAGCGCGTCCGCAGGCCCCGGCACCGGATCACCATGCCGGCGCCGTCCGCCGCCGCCTTCGAGGCCGAGCTGAAGGCCCGCCAGAACGTGCCCGCGCTGGAACTGCTGGACCGCGCCCTGCGCACCCTGGCCCGCAACACCGTCCGCACCGGCAAGCGGCTGCCCTCCCTGGTCGCCGCGCGGATCACCCCCGGCCGCACCGTCGAACTCCACCTGTCCGGGCCGGCCGTGCCGATCGCCCCCTTCCGGGCCGCGCACGCCGCCAACGTCTGGTGGTGCCCCGAGGACTCCAACGAACTGCTGTCGCCCGGCCAGGCCGCCAAGTCCTCGGCGCCCTACCCGGCCCTGGTCACCCTGGGCACCTCGCCGGACGGCTCCGTCGTCCTCGCCGACCTCGAGACCGTCCGGCTGGTGCACCTCTCCGGCCACCCCGACGACGCCCGCGACGTGCTGCGCACCCTCGCCCTGGAACTCGCCCACAGCCCGCTCGCCGACCGCCTCCACCTGCACCTCGTCGGCTTCGCCGAGGACCTGCCGATCGCCGGCCGCGCCGCCGAACGCGTCCACCGCTACGACTCGCTGGAGCAGGCCCTCGGCGCACTCGGCCCGCGCACCGCCCGGGCCCGCGCCACCCTGGTCGCCGCCGAGGCCACCAGCCCGCGCGACGCCCGCAGCCGAGGCCGGTCCGACGAAGCCTGGATCCCCGAGATCGTCCTCTCCGCCCAACCGCCCGCCGGCCAGGTGCCCGCCGAACTCGGCCGCCTGCTCGACGCCAAGCCGCGCAGCTGCCTCGCCGTCATCACCCGTGCCCCGGAACGCGGCAGCGGACCCGTCGCCCGCTGGACCCTGCCCGCCACCGGCGCCGCCACCCTGCCCGGCCTGCACCTCCAGGTCGAACTGCAGCGCCTCGACGACACCCAGTACGCGAACCTCGCCGAACTCGTCCGCGCCTCCGGCGACACCACCCAGCACCCGGCACCCGAGTGGACCCTGGACGGCCCCGGCGACGACCTCGAACCGGCCGAACTGCCCGCCCCCGTCCCCGTGCTGGCCGCCGTCGGCAGCACCGCGGACAGGCGGCCGGCCAATGGTGCCGACGACGCAGACGACGCCGCGCCGCGGCTGATCGCCCGGGTCATCGGCACCGGCGCCAGCCCCTTCGCGGGCACCGCCCCGACCGCCACCCCGCCGCAGCCCGGGGCGGCCGTCGTCCGGGCGGTCACCCCCGTCAACCCGACCGCACCGCCGCTCACCCCCGTCCCGGCCGCCGCCGACCGGCCTCCCGTGCCGCAGCCGACCGCGGACCGGCCCGCCGTGGAGGCGCCGCCCGCCGACCGGCCGACGGCCGACCTGCCCGGCGCGGGCGGGGAGGACACACCGCCCCCGCCCCGGCACACCGCCAACGGCATCGGCCGGCACGCCGCCTCCGGACCGCCCCGCCCGCCGCAGCCCGCCGTCCCCCGGCAGCCCGACCGCTCCGCGGACCAGGCACCCGCCCCCGAACCGACACCGACCCACGACCCGGCCCCCGACGTCGCCTCCCCGGCCGCCGGCACACCCCGCGCGGCCGCCGCCCGCACCGACAGCGCCGAACTGCTCGCCATCCTCCGCTCACCCGAAGCCCACGCCGGCCGCTCCGCGCCCAGGCTCCGCGTCCTCGGACCGGTCGACATCACCGGCGCCACCGGCACCACCGAACCCGCCGCCGTCCCCCGCCTCACCGAACTCGCCGCCCTCATCACCCTGCGGCCCGGCATCGACCACGCCACCCTGGACCGCGAACTGCACCCCGGCGCGGCCCACCTCGCCGAACTCGCCCCCGCCCTCGCCGCCAGCCCGCTCCCCGGCAAACTCACCCGCCTCGCCGCCTGGCTCGGCACCTCCGCCGACGGCCGCCCCCACCTGCGCACCGACCAGCCGGACGGCTACGCCCTCGCCCCGACCGTCAGCTGCGACTGGGACGAATTCCGCGGGCTCTACCGCCGCGGCATGCGCTCCACCAGCTCCACCGCCGACGCGGCGCTCGCCCACGCCCTCGCCCTCGTCCGCGGGGCGCCGTTCGCCGAAGCCCCCGCCGACGCGTACGGCTGGGCCGAACCCGAACGCCAGGACATGCTCGCCGCGATCGTCGACACCGCCCACGAACTCGCCGTCCGGCGCCTCCAGTACGGTGACCACCGGACGGCCGAGGCCGCCATCTTCCGGGCCCTGGCCGTCGCCCCGGACGTCGAACTCCTGCACCGCGACCTGTTCTACGCGTACGCCTCCGCAGGCGCCCGCGACCAACTCGTCCGCGCCGTCAACCGCCTCGACGCCCTCAGCCGTCGCACCGGCCGCGACCTGGACCCGGACACCGTGGCCCTCCTCCGCGACCTCCTCGCCGCCTGAGAGGCCCGCCCCGGGGGTGCGGGGAACTGCGCAGTCCGGGGGCGGAGGCACCTGCAAGGCGGGGTGAGCCAAGTCACGCGCCCCTGGGGTGCCTTCCGCAGTTCCCCGCGCCCCTGGGGTCGCTCGTGAATCGGGTCGCGGGGGAAGTGGTGGCCCGGTTAGCGTCGCGGCATGACGAGTTCGGACCTGCCCCTGCGACCCCGCCTGCGGGCGGCCCTCACGGTGGCCATGAAGGCACGCGACAAGGTGGCCGTCGATGCCCTGCGGCCCACCCTCGCGGCGTTGGACAACGCCGAGGCGGTGGAGCGTCCCGAGGGCGCCGACCGGAACCTCGCGGTCGAGCTGATCCCGATCGGTGCGGGTGCCGCCGAGGTGGCGCGCCGGGAGCTGTCGGAGGAGCAGATCGTGGGGATCGTCCGGGCCGAGGCCGCCGAGCGGGCCGAGGCGGCGGAGGCGTACGACCGGGCGGGCCGTCCCGACCGTGCCGAGCGGCTCCGTGCGGAGGCCGCCGTCATCCTCGCGCACCTGGGCTGATCTCCGGTCCGGGCCCGCTGTCAGTGCCGGGCGGCAGGATGCGGAGCGAGCATTCGAGCGCGTCCGGAGGAGCAGCCGTGGGCACCGTCAGCAGCGTGGGACCGGACCGGCCGGTGGAGTTCGTCCCGGCGTGGTGCGCCACCGATCTGGGGGTGCACCGGCCGTGCCGCGGCACCTACGAGTGGTACCCGTACGAGAGCCTGCCGCCGTTGGCGGCGGGCCGGTTCGACGGGGGGTTCGGCTGGCTGGGCGGGCCGGGGCCGGCGGATCCGGAGCGGGTGGCGCTGCTGGACGGGGTGGCGTCGGCGCTGGCCGGCACGGGTTGCGAGCTGCCCGCCGACTTCGTGGCGCTGCAGACCTCGGCCCGCTGCCACGACGTGCTGGACGAGGTGTCGGTGACGGGCTGTTGGACGGACGTGTCGCAGCCGCTGCCGAGCCCGTTCGAGCCGGGCGCGCGGCTGGTGCGGTTCCTGCGGGACCAGCAGGACTGCGTGTTCTGGTACCTCTACCTGCGGCCTTCGGGGGAGGCGTTCGTGGTGGGGTCGCCGTTGGACTTCGCCTGCCTGCCGGAGTGGGAGGAGGCGGAGGGGCCGGTGGACCTGAGCGCGGCGGTCGCCCACTGCGCCCCGGGCTTCGAGGAGTTCGCCTACCGCTTCTGGGTGGAGAACCGGCTCTGGCAGGCGCTGCAGCACGAGGAGGTGCCGGCCGCGCCGGAGCTCGCCGAGTACCTGGCCCACTACACCGACCGGTACACCGGCCCGGTGGCCTCGGTGTGACCGCGGGCGCGCGTCGGTGCCGGCTCCGGCCCTTGACCTGAAGTCCGCTTGAAGGTGCAGGCTGGGACACAGAGGTCGGAGCGAGCCGGGGAGCGGTCGTGCGAGCGGTCTGGTTGACGGAGTTCGGCGGGCCCGAGGTGCTGGTGGCGGGCGAGGCGCCCGATCCGGTGCCGGGTCCGGGGCAGGTGGTGGTGGACGTCGCGTACGCCAACACCACCTTCGTCGAGACGCAGTTCCGGGCGGGCGGCCGTGGGCCGTTCGCCGCGGTGCCGCCGCTGGTGCCCGGCAACGGGGTCGGCGGCACGGTGGCGGAGGTCGGCGAGGGGGTGGACGGGGCGCTGCTCGGCCGCCGGGTGGTCACCTCCACCGGCGGGTCCGGCGGCTATGCGGAGCGGGCGCTCGCGCTCGCGGCCGACCTGGTGGCGGTGCCGGACGGGCTGGCCCTGGACACGGCGGTCGCGCTGCTCGCGGACGGCCGCACCGCGCTGCTCCAGCTACGGGCCGGGCGGGTCGCCGCCGGGGACCGGGTGCTGGTCCTCGCGGCGGCCGGCGGCGTCGGCGGTCTGCTGGTGCAGCTGGCCGCGGCCGCGGGGGCGACCGTGGTCGGTGCGGCGGGAGGCCCGCGCAAGGCGGCCGTCGCGGCGGCCCTCGGCGCGAAGCTCGCCGTGGACTACCGGGAGGCCGGCTGGCCGGAGCTGGTGCGGTCCGGCACCGGCGGCCTGGACGTCGTCCTCGACGGGGTCGGCGGCGATCTCGCCCGGGCCGCCTTCGAGCTGCTCGCGCCCGGCGGGCGGATGGTCAGCTACGGACTGGCGGGCGGCAGCTGGGCGGCGATCCCACCGGAGGCGGCGGAGGACCGCGGGGTGGAGCTCGTCGCACCGGCCCGGCCCGACCCGGTGCTGCTGCGCGCCGCCACCGCCGAGGCCCTCGCCGAAGGGGCGGCGGGCCGGCTCCGGCCGCTGATCGGGCAGCGGTTCCCGCTGGAGCGCGCGGCCGAGGCGCATGCCGCGATCGGGACGCGGGCGACCACCGGCAAGACCCTCCTGGTCGTTCGGGAGGAACGGAACTGACCGGCCGTCACCGGGCGGGGCCTCCCCGTCCGGGGCGCCTAAACCGCTTCGGCACACGGGCCCGCCGAACCTACGATCGGAGCATGACAGCTCCCGTGTACCCGCCCAAGCCGAAGCCCGGCGACCGGGTGGCGATCCTCTCGCCGTCCTCCGGCCTGCCGGCCGTCCTGCCGCTGCCCTTCGGCCTCGGTCTGCGCCGCCTGACCGAGGAGTTCGGTCTGAAGCCGGTGGAGTACCCGACCACCCGGCGGATGGGCTGCTCGCCGCAGGAACGGGCCGCCGACATCCACGCGGCCTTCGCCGACCCGGAGATCAAGGCCGTGATCGCCAGCATCGGCGGCGACGACCAGATCGCCGTGCTGCCGCACCTCGACGACGAGCTGATCCGCGCCAATCCGAAGCCGTTCTTCGGGTTCAGCGACAACACCAACCTGCTGACCCACCTGTGGAACCTCGGCATCGTCGGCTACCACGGGGCGTGCGTGATGACCGAGTTCGGCCGCCCCGGCGCCCTGCACCCCGTCACCGGGGCCTCGGCCCGCGCCGCGCTGTTCACCTCCGGCCCGTACGAGCTGACCGAGCCCGCGGAGTTCAACGACATCGACCGGCCCTGGCAGGAGCCGGCGACCTTCGAGTCCGAGGCGCCGATGCAGCCCGCCGGGGGCTGGACCTGGCACCGGCCGGAGCGGGTGGTCGAGGGGGTCAGCTGGGGCGGCAACCTGGAGATCCTCGGCTGGCTGCTGATGGCCGACCGGGGCATCCGCAGCCCCGAGGCGTACGAGGGCTGCGTGCTCTTCCTGGAGACCTCGGAGGAACTCCCGTCCGGGGAGGAGGTGTTCCGGATCCTGCGCAACATGGGGGAGCGGGGGCTGCTCGCCCGCTTCCCCGCGCTGCTGATGGGCCGGGCGAAGGCGTGGTCCTTCGACCGGCCGAACGACGCCGCGCAGCGCGCCGCGCACCGGGCCGGGCAGCGCGAGGCGGTGCTCCGCGCGCTGGCCGCGTACGCGCCCGACACCATGGCGGTGTTCGACGTCGACCTCGGGCACACCGACCCGCAGGTGGTGATCCCGTACGGCGGCACCGTCCGGGTGGACGGGCCGGCCCGCCGGATCACCGTGACCTACTGACGGACCGACGGCTGCGCCACCCGCCCGGGCGGTCATCGCGACCCGGCCTGGAACCGGCCCGGGATCACCCCGTATGGTGGCGAAATCGTGCGCGGTGGAGGGCATCGCGCTGGCAAGGGCGAGGCCGCGGCGGGCGGCGGGGCGGGGCGGTGACCGGGCGTGGCGGACGTGACAGCGGCCTCCGGCGGCGGCGAGCGGAGACCGTTCGACACGGACACGCCCCCGCGGCCGGCCGAATACCGGCCCGGCGAGGAGCAGACCGAACCGCCCGCACCCGTGCCGCACACCGGCTGGACGACCACCATGCCGGCGATCACCCTGCCGCCCGTTCCGCCGCAGCAGCCCCAGCTGCCACAGCAGCCGCCCGGCCCGGCCCCCGTGCCGCCGTCCGCGCCCCCGCTCGCCTCGGCCGTCCCGCCCGGCCCGGGGCCGGCCGGGCTGCAGGCCACCCCGCCGCTGCGCGGGTTCGGCGCCGGCCTGCGCGGCCGGATCCTGGTCGTCGAGGGCGGCTACGGCAGCAGCGGCCGCCGGCCCTGGGGCCGCGGCAGCGCACAGGCACCGGTGCTGTCCGCGATGCTGGCGGCCGTCTCGCCGCACGTCCTGCTCGCCTCCGACGCGGTCGACGCCGTGCACCTGCCCGGTGCCGGCGACCCGCAGACCGTCCTCGCCCATCTGCGCGCCGCCTCCCGGCACCCGGGCCCGCTGCTCGTCCACATCGGCGGGCACCTGGTCACCGACCGGCGCGGCGAACAGCTCTTCCTGACGCTCCGCGACGCCCGCTCGCACGACACCCTGCCCTGGCAGGCCGTCGCCGCGGAGCTGCAGCACCGCCCGCAGGAGTGGGACACCCTGGTCGTCGCCGACCTGAGCGCCGACCAGACCGCCTGGCCGCTGGTGCAGAGCACGATCTCGCCGCTCACCGACGGCGTGCCGCTGTGGGCCGTGGTCAACCCGGACCCGGACCAGGTCGGCACGTTCACCCGGGCGCTGATCGAGGTGCTGCACGTCGGCGTCCCGGGCGCCGGGCCGGTGCTCGCACCGGAGGAGCTGCGCCGGCAGGTGCACTCGGTGCTCCGGCCGGAGGCCGCCGTCCTGCAGTCGCACGCCCCGGACCGTCCGGTCTTCCGCAACACCTCCCGGCAGATCGGCGACACCTCCACCGCGGCCAGGCTCAACGAGGCGCCCCGCCCCGCGGCCGTCCAGCCGAAGCGGCCGGGGGCCCGCCCCGGCCGTCCCCGCCCGGCGGCACCCGTCGCGGCCGCGCCGCGGATCACCCTGGCGAAGGCGCAGCAGGCGGTGCCGCGCGGCCCGGTGTCGCTGCTCAAGCCGGGGGTGCCGCCCACCCCGCCGCGTCCGGCGCGCCCGGTCTCGCTGCGCAAGCGGCTGCCCGGCGACCCGCCGGTGCCGCCGCCGATGTCGCCGGAGGCTGCGGCCGCGGCGGCCGAACCCGCGCGGACCGCGGTGGTCCCCGACCCGATCGGGGCGCCCGCGGAGGCGCCCGGCGGCTCCGCGGCCCGGGTCGAGCTCGGCAAGCGGGCCGTCCCCGAGGCGTCCTCCTCAGCGGAGCCGGCAGCGGGGCCGACGGCCGACCCGGTCGCGGACTACCGCGAGGCGGTCGGCCGGATCGTCCGCGCCGCCGACGCCGGCGAGCACGACACCGCCGCCGAACTCGCCCTCGCCCTGGAGGAGGAGGCCCTCGGTACGCACGGCGCGGCGGCCCCCGAGGTGCTGCAGGTCCGTCAGGTCCGGGCGCACGTCTCCCGGCTGGCGGGCCGTACGGTGCTCGCCGCCGACCTGTACCGGGAGGTGGCGCTGGCGCTGCTCGGCACCGCCGGTGCCGAGGACCCGGAGACCCAGCGGGCCGCGACCAACGCCGAGGCCTGCTGGCGGGCGGTGGCGGACCCGGTCGAGGCGATCCGGATCGCCCCGGAGATCATCGAGCTGCGGGCCCACCTGCCGGGCCCGGAGGGCCGCAAGCTGCGCGCGGCCGAGCGCTACCTCGCCAAGCTGGCGGCCGCGGCCGCCGAGGGCTGACGGACGCCGCGGCCCCGCGGACACCCGCAGGGCCGCCCCGCCGGCGGCGGGACGGCCCGGACGTGCGGGGCCGGTCAGCGTCCGGCGAGCGCGTGCACGAAGCGGGTGCCGTCCACGGTGCCGAGGCCGGAGGCCAGGTCGTAGCCGGGAGCCGCCTGGTACCCCGTCACCTTGTCCCAGGAGTTGTCCCCGGCGGTGACGTCGTCGATGCCGCTCCACTTGGCGGGCAGCATCGCCAGGCCGTACATCCGCCAGTTCAGCTGGCCGAGGCGGTGCCCGGCGAGCTGGTCGGCGAGCGCGACGACGCCCGAGAAGATCGGGGTGGCCTCGCTGGTGCCGCCGGTGAGGTGCCAGCCGACCCGGGTCGGGTCGTAGGACTCGTACGTCCAGGCCGCGCCGTCGACGGCGGCGCTCATCGAGATGTCCGGGGTGCCGCGGTGGTTGCCGGTCACCTCGGCGACGCCGGCCTGGTACCAGGGGCGCTCGAAGACGCCGGAGACGCCGCCGCCGGCCGCGCCGTAGTCGTCGTGCCAGACCTTGTCGGGCGCGGTGCGAACGCCCTTGTCGTCCAGGGTGAGCTGGGTGCCGCCGACGGAGGTGACCAGCGGGTCGGCGGACGGCCAGGAGTTGACCCTGTACGGGTACAGGTCGCTGCCGTTCTCCATGGCGTCGGTCGCGCCGTTGTCGCCGGAGGCGGCGAGCACGGTGACGTTCCGGGCGGCGGCCTCCTTGAAGGCGTACCGCAGCTTCTCGATGGACGAGAAGTCGTGCTTGTCGAAGCCGGGGAAGGTGTTCTCGGTGGCGCCGAAGCTCTGCGAGATCACGTCGGCCCGGCCGGAACGGATCATCGCCTTCTCGGCGTCCATCATCTCCGGCAGGCCGGTGACGCCCTCGGTCTCGGCGACGCCGGTCTCCACCAGGACGATGTGCGCGTCCGGGGCGATCGCGTGGGCGTACTCGACGTCGAGGGTGGTCTCGCCGGCCCAGCCGGTGTGGTCCCCGTTGGTCGGGTCGAACGGCGGCACGTCGCCCCACTTGACCACCTCGACGTCGGTGTCGGGCAGCCCCCACTGCTTGTCGAACACCTCCAGGTCGTGCTGGATCGTCGGGGAGCCGAAGGAGTCGACGATGACGATCGTCCGGCCCTTGCCGGTGACGCCCTGCCGGTACAGCGGGTCCAGGTCGTAGGCGGTGCGGTACTGCAGCGGCGAGTAGCAGTGGATGCCGATCTGCGCGACGCACTCGGCGGTGGATATCGGGGCGGTGCGGCCGGCCGCGCTGATGTGGCCGCTCGACGCGGGCCGGACGTGGACGGCCGGCCCGCGGAGGGCGGACCCGGCGGCCGGCCGGGCGACGGCGGTGCCGCCGGCCAGGGCGGTGGCCCCGACGGCGAGCAGCGCGAGCGCCCGGACGGTGGAGCGGGGACCCGCGGTGACGGGATGCGTGCCCATGGGACTCCTCGGTGGAGGGGTGCCGACCGGTCGGTCGGCACCCCACATCCCACCGGGCGCGGGCCCGTTGATCCATAGTCACCCCGGGGCCGTCGTCCCCACCGCAGTGGGCCACCGGATCGGGTAAAGACCACCCCCGGATTCGGTAAGCCCGCACGGCTCCGGGGCGGGGCGGCTCCCGTCAGCGGGCGCCGCCGTTGATGTACAGCGTCTGCCCGCTCACGTACGAGGCGTCCTCGCTGGCCAGGAAGGCCACCACCGAGGCGACCTCCTCCGGCTGCCCGACCCGGCGCAGCGGGGTCCGCTCGGCGGCCATCGCCTGGTGGTCCTCGGCGGAGGAGCCGACCCGCTCGGCGGTGGCGGCGGTCATCGCGGTGGCGATGTAGCCGGGGGCGACCGCGTTCACGTTGATGTTGAACGGGCCGAGCTCGATCGCCAGGGTGGCGGTGAGGCCCTGGATGCCGGCCTTGGCGGCGGCGTAGTTGGCCTGGCCGCGGTTGCCGAGCGCGGAGCGCGAGCTCAGCGAGACGATCTTGCCGTACTTCTGCTTCACCATGTACTTCTGCGCCACGTGGCTGCAGTTGTAGGCGCTGGTGAGGTTGACGGTGAGGACGGCGTCCCAGTCGTCCTTCGCCATCTTGAAGAACAGGTTGTCCCGGGTGATGCCGGCGTTGTTGATCAGGATGTGCAGCGCGCCGAGGTCCTCGACGACCTGGGCGAACACCGCGTCGACCGCGTCGTAGTCGGCCACGTCGCAGCCGTACGCGCGGGCGGTGCCGCCCTTGGCGGTGATGGCGTCGGCGGTGGCCTGCGCCCGCTCGGCGGTGAGGTCGACGACGGCCACGGTCGCGCCCTCCTCGGCGAGCCGGACGGCGGTGGCCGCGCCGATGCCCTGGGCGGCGCCGGTCACCACGGCGACCTTGCCTGCGAATCGCGTCATCTGATCTGCCCTCAGTTCTTCTCGACGAGTACGGCGGTGCCCTGTCCGACACCGACGCACATGGTGGCCAGGCCGCGCCGGGCGCCGGTCCGGCGCATCCGGTGCAGCAGGGTGGTGAGGATGCGGGCGCCGGAGCCGCCCAGCGGGTGGCCGAGCGCGATCGCTCCGCCGCTCGGGTTGACCAGGTCGTGGTCGAAGCCGAGCTCGTTGACGCAGGCGAGCGCCTGGGCCGCGAAGGCCTCGTTGAACTCGGCCTCCTCGACGTCGCCGACCTGCCAGCCGGCCCGGGCCAGCACCTTGCGGGTGGCGGGGACGGGGCCGATGCCCATGACGTCCGGGTGGACGCCGGCCGAGGCGCCGGCGACGTAGCGGCCGAGCGGCTCCAGGCCGAGCCGGCCGAGCGCCTCCTCGGAGACCAGCAGCAGGGCCGCGGCGCCGTCGTTCATCGGCGAGGCGTTGCCGGCGGTCACGGTGCCGCCCGCCCGGAAGACCGGCTTGAGGCCGGCCAGCTTCTCCAGGGTGGTGTCCTCGCGGATCGACTCGTCGGCGGTGACGGTGACCCCGTCCGGCCGGACGACGGGCAGCAGCTCGGCGTCGAAGTGGCCGTCCTTGCGGGCGGCGGCGGCCCGCTGGTGGCTGCGCAGGGCGAAGGCGTCCTGCTGCTCGCGGGTGACGCCGAAGCGCACGGCGACCTCCTCGGCGGTCTCGCCCATGGAGAGGACGCCGTGCAGCTCCTTCATCCGCGGGTTGGTGAGCCGCCAGCCCAGCCGGGTGTCGAAGGTCTCCATCCGGTGCGGCATCGCCTCGTCGGGGCGGGGCAGCACGAAGGGGGCGCGGGTCATCGACTCGCAGCCGCCGGCGACGACGACCTCGGCCTCGCCGGAGCCGATCGCCCGGGCGGCGCTGGTGACGGCCTCCATGCCGGAGGCGCACAGCCGGTTGACGGTGGCGCCGGGGATGCTGTCGGGCAGTCCGGCGAGCAGCACGGCCATCCGGGCGGCGTTGCGGTTGTCCTCGCCGGCCTGGTTGGCGGCGCCCCAGTAGACGTCGTCGATGAGGGCCGGGTCGAGCTGCGGCACCTCGGCCAGCAGACCGGAGAGGACGGCGGCCGACAGGTCGTCGGGCCGGACGGTGGACAGCGCGCCGCGCAGCCGCCCGATCGGGGTGCGGCGGGCGGCGGCGAAGTAGACGGGACGCACTTCGTCGGGCTCCTGTTCTCGTGGGTTCTAGAACGCGTTGATGCCGGTCAGGGATCGCCCGATCAGCAGCTTGTGGATCTGGCTGGTGCCCTCGTAGAGGGTCATGACGCGCGCGTCGCGCAGGTACTTGCCGACGGGGTACTCGTCGATGAAGCCGTAGCCGCCGAAGACCTGCAGGGCGTTGTTGGCGGCGCGCACCGCCGCCTCGCTGGCGTACAGCTTGGCGGTGGAGGACTCGGTGGCGAAGGGCAGGCCGCGCTCGATCAGGTCGGCGACCTTCCAGGTGAGCAGCCGGGACGCCTCGACGTCGACGGCGATGTCGGCGAGCAGCTCCTGCACCAGCTGGTGGGAGGCGATCGGCTTGCCGAACTGCTCGCGCTCGCCGGCGTACTTCACGGCGGCCTCCAGGCAGGCCCGGGCGATGCCGACGCAGCCGGCCGCGACCGACATCCGGCCCTTGGCGAGCGCGGACATCGCGACCCGGAAGCCCTGGCCCTCGGCGCCGAGCCGGGCGCTGTCGGGCACCCGGACGCCGTCGAGGACGAGCTCGGCGGTGGCCTGCCCGCGCAGCCCGAGCTTGCCGTGGATCGTGCGCCGCTCGAAGCCGGGCAGGCCGGTCTCCACCAGGAAGGCGGTGATGCCGCGGTGGCCCTCCTCGCCGGTGCGGGCGAAGACCAGGGCGACCTCGGCCCAGGTGCCGTTGGTGATGAAGGTCTTGCCGCCGGTGATCAGCCAGTCGCCGCCGTCGCGGACGGCCCGGGTGGTCAGGTTCGCGGCGTCGGAGCCGGTGCCGGGCTCGGTGAGGGCGAAGCAGCCGAGCGCCTCGCCGGAGGTGAGCCGGGGCAGCCAGGACCGCTTCTGCTCCTCGGTGCCGTACCCGGCGATCGACTTGCCGACCAGGCCGAGCGAGACGGAGACGATGCCGCGCACCGCGGAGTCGCCGCGGCCGAGCTCCTCCAGCACCAGGCAGTACGCCAGGTGGTCGCCGCCGCTGCCGCCGTACTCCTCGGGGATCGTCAGACCGAGGAAACCGAGCTCGCCGAGCTTGCCGACGATGCCGCGGTCCACCGACTCGGCGCGGTCCCAGGCGGCCGCGTGCGGCACGATCTCGCGGTCGGTGAAGGCCGCGGCGAGGTCGCGGACGGCGGCCTGCTCCTCGGACAGCTCAAGATTCATGACGGCGGACGCTCCATAAACTAGCAGTGCAAGTTTTAATGGGAGCGTAGCCCCACCGCGCCGCCCGCGGAAGGGCCGCCTGCAAGAATGTGTGACACCCCACCCGATCGGAGGCCGCGACCGCATGGCCCGCCCGCGCACCCCGCTGCTCAGCCGCGAGCGGATCGTCGCCGCCGCGCTCTCCCTGGTCGACGCCGACGGCCTGGACGCGCTCTCCACCCGCCGCCTCGCCACCGAGCTCTCGGTCAGCGGGCCCTCCCTCTACAACCACTTCGCCACCAAGGACGACCTCCTCGACGCCGTCGTCGACAGCGTGATGGGCGAGGTCGACCTGTCGATGTTCGACGCGCCGGAGGACTGGCGCACCGCCCTGCGCGACTGGGCCCGCAGCTACCGCGCCGCGCTCGCCGCCCACCCCAACGTCGTCCCCGTCCTCGCCCAGGGCCCCGGCCGCCGCCCCAACGCGCTGCGCCTCGCCGACGCCGTCTTCGGCTGCCTGGTCGACGCCGGCTGGCCACGCGGCCAGGCCACCCGGATCGGCGCGCTGATGCGCTACTTCATCACCGGCTCCGCCCTCGGCTCCTTCGCCGGCGGCTTCCCCGAGGACGCCGCCGTCTACGCCGCCGACTACCCGCACCTCGGCGAGGCCCACCTGCTCGCCGAACACCGCCGCGCGATCGACGAGGGCGCCTTCGAAACCGGCCTCGCCGCCCTCCTCGACGGCCTCGCCCTGCGCCACCCCACGGCCGGCCGGACGCCGTAGCCCCAACGGGCGTGCAGCCACCGCCCCACCCGGCCCGAACCCGTCGCCGGCCCCTGCGCCCCGCCGCCGCCTCGGCCGCCGCCCTCGCCCTGACCGGCCTGCTGCCCGGCACCGCCCTGGCCGGCGGCCGAGGCGGCGGCCAGGACGGCGACCGCACCGAGGTCCACCGCGCGGGCACCGCCGAGGTCGGCACCGGCCGCCGGCCCCGCATCACCGACCACATGCGGATCGCCAGCGCCGTCAAGGCCTTCAGCGGCGCCGTCACCCTGCGGCTGGTGGACCGCGGCGCCCTCGGCCTGGACGACGCCATCGGCGAACGGCTGCCCGACCTGCCCGCCGCCTGGCACGCGGTGACGCTGCGCCAGCTGCTCCAGCACACCAGCGGCCTGCCCGACTACAGCGACTCGGTCGCCTTCCGGGCCGTCGTCACCGCCGACCCGCACCACGTCTTCGACCCGCACCACCTGCTGGACCACGTCTTCGACCAACCGCTCGGCTTCGCCCCCGGCACGCAGTACCGGTACTCCGACTCGGACAACATCGCCGCCGCCCTGATGGCCGAGGCCGCGACCGGCCGCCCGTACGAGCGGCTCCTCGCCCGCCTGGTGACCCGCCCGCTCGGCCTGACCGAGACCACCCCGCCGCGCGGCTACGAACTGCCCGAGCCCTACCTGCACGGCTACGACGTCGTCCCGCCCGACCCGCCGGAGGACGTCTCCACGCTGTTCGGCGCCTCCGGCTCCTGGGCGTCCGGCGGCATCGTCTCCACCCCGGCCGACCCGTCCGCCTTCATCCGCACCTACGGCGGCGACGGCTTCCTGAAGCCCCCGACCCGGCAGGCGCAGACGGACCGGGTGCCCGGCGCCTCCGAGCCCGCCGGGCCCGGCACCAACGCGGCCGGGCTCGCGCTCCTCCGTTACACCACCCGCTGCGGCGGCGTGTACGGCCACACCGGCAACACCGCCGGCTACACCCAGTTCGCCGCCGCCACCCCGGACGGCCGCCGCTCGGTGACGGTCTCCGTCACCGAGCAGATCAGCCAGCGGACCCGGCCCGCGCTGCTCGTGCAGCTGCGGGCGGTCGAGGAGGACTTCGTCTGCCGGCTGCTCAACGGCCCGGGACACTGAGAGCGTCGGCCGCCGCCAGTGCGGCCCGCACCTCGGAGGCCGGGTCGCCCTCGTGGTAGATCCGTTCGCTGCGCTCGATCCCGTCCAGGAACTCCTGGTAGCGGACGGCGTAGCCGAGGTGCACCAGCGGGGCCGCGAGTTCCAGCGCCTGCAGCGGGTCCGAGCCGGGGGCCGCCGCCGACCAGGCGGCGGCCCAGACGGACCGGACGTCCGCCCAGCGCCGCTCGCCCAGGAAGTCCTGCGGCCGCAGCCCGTCGAAGGCCGGATGCCCGAAGAAGGCGTCCGAGAAGTCGACCAGCACCGTGGCGCTGCCGTCCGAGCGGTAGTTGCCCGGGTGGAAGTCGCCGTGCACCAGGGTGAGCGGCAGCCCGCAGGCGTCCAGCGCGTCGATCACCGCGGGCAGGCCGTCCAACAGTGCCCCGGCCCGCCCGTGCTCCTCGGCCGACAGGTCGTCCAGCCGGGGCAGCAGCTCCCGGGCCTGCTCCAGCACCCGCCGCGGCGAGCGGTCGCGCAGCCCGTGCGCCGCCGGGTCGGCGGCCAGTGCCGCGGCCAGCCCGGCCTGGACGGCGACGGTGCGCCCGACCGCGTCCAGCATGGCGTCCTCGGGCAGACCCCAGCAGTCCTCGCCCGGCACGTGCTCCAGCAGCAGCCGGCCGGGCGCCGCGGCGATCACGCCGGGCACCAGGGCCGGGTCGAGCGAGGCGACCAGGGCGATCGGCCGGTGCTCGTCGGTGCCGAACGGCGGCGTGGTCTTCAGCCAGACCGGCCCCTCCGTCGTGGGGATGCGGACCAGACCGGAGAGGTTCCAGCTCTTCGCCTGCTCGGCGGGGCCGGTCGCCGGGCGGCCGCACGCACGGAGCGCCTCCTCGGCCCAGTCCAGGGCGGCCCGCAGGCCCTCCGCGGTGGCCCAGGCGGCCCGCAGCGGGTCCTCCTCCAGCCGGACGGTCCCCTCCCGGAGCGCGGCCCCGGGCCGGCGCAGCGCCTCCGCGTGGTACACCACGTGACCGCCGCGTCCGGCCTCCCCGCCCGCCACGGACACCAGGCGCAGCACCAGCACCGGCACCCCGAGCCGCTGTTCCAGCCCCCGCACGACCGGCCCGACCTCCTGCCACCGCGGATGGTCCACCGGGAACGGCCCGACCTCCCCCAGCGTCTCGCCCTCGAAGGTCACCACTGCCGTCACACTGCGCTGCACACTCTGCTCCACCCGCGCATTGTGACCACCCGTCAGCCCTCCGGCCAGCGATTTTCCCCGCCGCCGCTCAGGGTGCCCCCGCGTCGCCGGGCAGGAAGGCCGGCCGCAGGTCCGGGTCCACCGGGTCGTAGTACCGGTGGTACACCGGCGTCAGCCCGCCCGAGACCGGCGGCACGATCCAGCTCCAGTCCGCCGGTGTGGGCCGCCCGTGCCGCCGTTCCCGCGCGACGTGCGCGAGGAAGCGCGCCGACTCCGTGTGGTGGTCCGCCATGGTGACCCCGGCCCGCTCGTAGGAGTGCAGCACCGCCACGTTCAGTTCGACGAGCGCCCGGTCGCGCCACAGGCTCCGCTCCGACCCGGTGTCGAGGCCGAGCCGCCGGGCCACCTCGCCGAGCATGTCGTACCGGTCGGCGTCGGCCAGGTTCCGGGCGCCGATCTCCGTCCCCATGTACCAGCCGTTGAACGGGGCCGCCGGGTAGCGGACGCCGCCGATCTCCAGGGTCATGTCACTGATCGCCGGCACGGCGTACCACCGCAGGCCGAGCCCGGCGAACCACGCGTGGTCGGGATGCCGCAGCGGCACCTCCAGCACCGCGTCGTCCGGCAGCTCGTACCAGCGCGGCTCCTCGCCGGGCCGGTGCCGGATCATCAACGGCAGCACGTCGAACCGGTCCTCGCCGCTCTTCCAGCCGAGCCCGCGGGCGAGTCCGGCGAGCGCGGCGCCGGCCGGGTCGCCGATCCAGCCGCCCTCCCCGTCGGGGTGGCCGGCGTAGCGGACGAGCTGCTGGTTGAGGATGCGCGGGGCGGGCCGCTCCGGCCGGTCCGGGGCGAAGACGGAGACCACCGGGCGGATCCGGCCGCCGTTGGTGGCCGTCCGCAGGTGCTCGAAGCACTCCTCGGCCATCGCGTCCGGGGTGTCGACGTGCCGCAGGTCGCGGACGACGAGGCTGCGCCAGTAGAGGCGGCCGATGCAGCGGGCGGCGTTGCGCCAGGCCAGCCGGGCGCCGAAGGCGAGTTCCTCGGCGGTGTGCCGGTAGCTGCCGGTCCGTTCGATCTCGGCGAGCACCTGGCGGACCCGCGGGGCGGGGTCGCCGGTGCCCGGCTGCTCCCGGTGGAACTGGCGGACGAAGGCGACGGCCTCGCCCGCGAGCGCCCCGGTCGGCGACGGTGCGGCCGCGGCCGGCGGGGCCGGCGGCTGGGGCGCGTGCTGGTGGGCGTAGGGGCAGGCCGCGGCGGGTCTGCGGGTGGCGCGAATCCGGCGGAAGATCAAGGACACATCCCTCCCTGGCGTCATGGGTACCGGATGTGCCGGGCCGGGCGCGGAGAGTGCGCGATTGTGCCGCGGCCCGCGGCGGCGGCCGCTAAGGTGCCCCGCCCCCCGCCCCGCCTCCGTCCGGACACGGCGGAGGGGCGCCCGCACCCCGCGGACGCCCCTCGACTCCCGGAGGATCAGCCCATGTCCTCCAGGCGGATCCCCTTGGTCTCCTTCATGAAGCGGGCCACGAAGACCATCGAGCCGAGCGCGAAGGCCGCGTACAGGGCATAGGTGGCCGAGAGGTTCCAGCGGGACATCGCCGGGAACGACACGGTGATCGCCCAGTTGGCCAGCCACTGCGCGGAGGCAGCGACCGACAGGGCGGCGGCACGGATCCGGTTGGGGAACATCTCGCCGAGCATCACCCAGACGACGACGCCCCAGGAGAGCGCGAAGAACAGCACGAACAGGTTGGCCGAGACCAGCGCCACCGTGCCCTGCAGGTCGGGCAGGGAGACGTCGTCGCCGGTGCCGGTGGCGGAGGAGAACGCCCAGGCGGCGGCGCCGAGGGTGACGGCCATGCCGGCCGAGCCGATCAGCGCGAGCGGCTTGCGGCCGATCCGGTCGACGAGCAGGACGGCGATCGCGGTACCGGCGATGTTGATCACCGAGCCGATGAAGCTGATCATCAGCGAGTTGCTCTGGTCGATGCCGACGGACTGCCAGAGGATCGACGAGTAGTAGAAGATCACGTTGATGCCGACGAGCTGCTGGAAGACCGAGAGGCCGATGCCGACCCAGACGATCGGCAGCAGCCCGGCCCGGCCGCCGAGCAGGTCGCGGAAGCGCGGCCGGTGGTCGGAGGCGATCAGGCCGCGGATCTCGGCGATCCGGGCCTCGGTGTCCGTCCCCTCGCCCTCGACCTCGCGGAGCACGGAGCGGGCCTCCTCCAGCCGCCCGGCGGAGATCAGGAAGCGCGGGGACTCCGGGATCATCGCCGACATCACGAAGTACAGCACCGCCGGCAGCACGCAGATGCCGAGCATCCACTGCCAGGCCTCCAGGCCGAGCAGGCTGCCGCGGGTGTCGCCGTCCGCGGCCTCGGCGAGCAGCCAGTTGACCAGCTGGGAGATGGCGATGCCGAGCACGATGGCGGCCTGCTGGAAGGAGGCGAGCCGGCCGCGGTAGCGGGTCGGGGCGACCTCGGCGATGTAGGTCGGGGCGATCACCGAGGCGATGCCGATCGCGGCGCCGCCGAGGACGCGCCAGGCGGCGAGGTCCCAGGCGGAGAAGGGCAGCATCGAGCCGACGGCGCTGAGCGCGAACAGCACGGCGGCGGCCTTCATCACCCGGATCCGGCCGTAGCGGTCGGCGAACCGGCCGGCCAGGGCGGCGCCCACCGCGGAGCCGAGCAGCGCCGAGGAGACGATCAGCCCGGTGACGCCGTCCCCGATCCCGAACCGGGCCTGGATGCCGGAGACGGCGCCGTTGATCACCGAGCTGTCGTAGCCGAACAGGAAGCCGCCGAGCGCGGCCGCCGCCGTGATGAAGACCACGAAGCCGAGCCGGTCCGGCGACTGCGCGCGGGCCGCTACGGGCTGTTGGGTGACGCTCACGATCACTGACTCCTGTGTACTCGACATTGAGAGAGGCGTCAGGATCGTACCCCCGGCCTATTCATCACATGTACGCATTATCCGGTCATTGGGGCAAAACATTCCGGACGAGCGTTCAAGAGCTGAATCGTAAGAGGATTCAGCTGGCTCAGGCGGGCTCCGAGAGGGACAGCCCGAACCGGCCCTCGGCGTCCGTCCACCAGTGGGTCAGCCGCAGGCCGGCCGCCGCCAGCTCCCGGGCCACCCGCTCCCGCCGGAACTTCGCCGAGACCTCGGTGCGCAGCTCCTCGCCCTCGTCGAAGTGCACCGGCAGGTCCAGCGCCGGGATCTTCACCGTCTGGTCGCGGACGGAGCGCAGCCGCATCTCGATCCACTCCTGCTCGGCGTCCCAGAACGCCACGTGCTCGAAGGCGTCCGGGTCGAAGTCGGCGTCCAGCTCCCGGTCGAGCACGTTCAGCACGTTCTTGTTGAACTCGGCCGTCACCCCGGCCGCGTCGTCGTACGCGGCGACCAGCACCGCCGGGTCCTTCACCAGGTCGGTGCCGAGCAGCAGCGCGTCGCCCGGCTCCATGGCCGCCCGCAGGGTGCGCAGGAAGCCGGCCCGCTCGGCGGGCACGAAGTTGCCGAGCGTGCCGCCGAGGAAGGCCACCAGTCTCGGCCCGCCGCCGGGCGGCAGCCCGAGCCCCTGGGTGAAGTCGGACAGCACCGCGTGCACGTCGGTGCCCGGGTAGTCGGCGATCAGCGCCTTGCCCGCGGCCTCCAGCGCGCTCTCGCTGACGTCGACCGGCACGTACCCCCGCAGGCTGCCGATCCCGTTCAGCGCGTCCAGCAGCAGCCGGGTCTTCTCCGAGGAGCCCGACCCGAGCTCCACCAGGGTGCGGGCCCGGGTGAGCGCGGCGATCTCGCCGGCCCGGTCGGTCAGGATCTCCCGCTCGGCCCGGGTCGGGTAGTACTCGGGCAGCCGGGTGATCTCCTCGAAGAGCTCGCTGCCCCGCGCGTCGTAGAACCACTTCGGCGGCAGCCACTTGGGACTCGCGGTCAGGCCCCGCTGCACGTCGTGCCGTAGCGCGTGGCTGAAGTGGTCGGCGGGCAGCAGGCGGGTCAGGTCGAAGGTGCTCACGGCGAGTCGTCCTCTCGCATCGGGCGGTCGGCCGCGGGTGCGGGCCGGTCGCTCTCCTCCTCGGTGCGCCCCGGTCGGGCGGACTCCTGTGCGGCGGGCGCCGGTTCGGCGCGGTCGATGGGGTGCAGCGCCACGCCCGCCGGTCCGGCGAGCAGCAGCGTGCGGTCGGGGACCTCGGTCCAGCCGGGTCCGTCGTCGTACGGCTCCGAGGCGACCACCACGCCCGGGCCGGATCGGTGGAACAGCGTGTCGCCCCAGGCCGTCGCGGCGATCGAGGTCCCGTCGGTGACGAGCAGGTTGAGCCTGGCGTCGCCGTACTTGGCGGCCTCCCGGACGGTGTCGGCCAGCGCCTCGCCCAGCTCGGCGCCGGTGCGCAGTCCGGCCAGCAGCAGCGCCCACAGCAGGGCCGAGTCGCTGCGCGCCTCCAGCGCCATCAGGTCGGCCGGCGGCAGGGTGGCGGCGAGCGGGCCGTACCGCTCCGGCCAGCCGGGCAGGGCGCCGTTGTGGCTGAACAGCAGCCGCCCGGCGGCGAACGGCGCGGCGGCGGCCTCGCCGGGCGCGCAGCCGGCGGTGGCCGAGCGGACGGCGGCCAGCAGGGCCCGGGTGCGCACCACCCGGGCGAGGTCGGCGAGGTTCTCGTCCGCCCAGATCGGCCCGGTCCGGCGGTAGCGGGCGGGCCGCTCGTCGCCCGGCGCGTACCAGCCGATCCCGAAGCCGTCGGCGTTCACCGTGCCGTACCGCTGCCGCCGGGGCGCCCAGGACTGCCGGACGAGCCCGTACGGCGGGTCGAACAGCAGCGCGCCGAGCGGCAGTTCACCGCCGAGGTAGGCGAGGTGGCGACACATCAGGCGCCCTCCGTGCCGCCGGCGGCGTCGGCGGAGCGGGCGGTGCGGAACCCGGCGAAGATCTGCCGCCGGACCGGGTAGTCCCAGTTGCGGAAGGTCCCGCGGCAGGCGACCGGCGCCACCGCGAAGGAGCCGCCGCGCAGCACCTTGTACTCCGGGCCGAAGAACACCTCGGAGTACTCCTTGTACGGCCACGGGGCGAAGCCCGGATAGGGCAGGAAGTCGCTGGCCGTCCACTCCCAGACGTCGCCGATCAGCTGCCGGGCGCCGCAGGGGGCGGTGCCCTCCGGGTAGCTGCCGGCCGGGGCGGGCTGCAGGTGCCGCTGGCCGAGGTTGGCGTGCTCGGCGGCGGGCGGCCCGTCCCCCCACGGGTAGCGCCGGGAGCGGCCGGAGGCCGGGTCGAAGCGGGCGGCCTTCTCCCACTCGGCCTCGGTGGGCAGCCGCCGCCCGGCCCAGCGGGCGTACGCGTCGGCCTCGTACCAGCTCACGTGCAGCACCGGCTCGTCCGGCGGGACGGGTTCGACGGTGCCGAACCGGCGGCGCAGCCACTGGCCGCCGTCCCGGCTCCAGAAGAGCGGGGCGGTCAGGCCGGCCTGCATCCGGTGCTCCCAGCCGGCCGGTGTCCACCAGCGCGGCTCCCGGTAGCCGCCGTCCTCGACGAAGGCCAGGTAGGCGGCGTTGGTGACGGGCACGGTGTCCAGCCAGTACGCGGGCAGGTCCACCCGGTGCGCGGGCCGCTCGTTGTCCAGTGCCCACGGCTCGGTGTCGGTGCCCATGGTGAACGGGCCCGCGGGGACGAGGACTTCGGCGGGCAGCCGGTCGGCCGGGGCGGCCGGCGGGGGAGGGGCGGCCAGCACGGCGGCGCCCTGTCGCAGCTGATGGGTGATCAGCATGGTCTCGTCGTGCTGCTGCTCGTGCTGGGCGATCATGCCGAAGGCGAAGCCGGCGTCCAGCAGCGGCGCGCCCTCCAGCGGGCTGGCCTCCAGCAGGTCGAGGACCCTGCCGCGGACCTCGTGCGCGTAGCGCCGGGCCTCGTCGGGCGGCAGCAGCGGCAGGCTCGGCCGCTCGGCCCGCGGGTGCTCGAAGGCGTCGTAGAGCGGGTCGATCTCGGGGTGCATCGGGTCGTGGCCGCCGACGTTGCGCAGCAGCCACAGCTCCTCCTGGTTGCCGATGTGCGCGAGGTCCCAGACCAGCGGCGACATCAGCGGGGAGTGCTGGGCGGTGAGGTCGTGGTCGTCCACGCAGCCGGTGAGCCCGGCGGTGCGGTCGCGGGCGGCCAGCAGCTCGGTGGCGATCGCCTCGCGGAGCGTCGCCGGGTCGGTGCGGTCGGCGTTCAGCACGGTGCGTCCTCCTCGACGGCGGGGCGGCGGCCCACGCGCACGGCGTCCAACTGGTCGTCAGCCGGGCAGCGGCCCCGGGCGGGGTAGCGGTCGGCGTACTCGGCCAGGGCGCGGCGCAGCCCGGCGGTGTCCGGCCGGCGGGCGAGCGCCCGTTCGGCGGCGGCGAAGCAGGCGAGCGCGGCCTGCCGCAGCTCGGGGTCGGTGGTGGCGAGCGCGGCGGCCCGCCGCCAGAGGCTGCAGCGCGGGGGCGGCAGCGCCCGGTCGTGGCCGAGCGGCTCCAGCGCGGCGAGCGCGGCGTCGGTCGCCTCCGGGTCGTCGAGCAGCGCGGTGACCAGGGCGAGCGGCACGAGCCAGCCGTCGCCGGGCTGGGCGTCGATCATGCGCAGCTCCAGGTGGCCGCGCGGCCGGACGGGCGGGAAGAGCGTGGTGCGGTGGTACTCGAGGTCGGCGAGGGTGGCGGGCCGCTCGCCCGCGCCGCGCAGCCACTGCCGGAAGGTGAGACCCGGCGGCGCCGTCCAGGACCGGCCCTCGGGCCGCCGCACGCAGAGCACCTCGGCGTCCAGCACGTACCGGGCCCAGGCATCGCGCGGGTCGCCGTCGGGCGGCGGCGCGAGGGTGCGGGTCGGGTCCATCCGGGACCACACCACCTGGCGGCTGGACCGGAATCCGGTCGGCCGGCCGTCCAGCAGCGGGGAGTTGGCGAACGCGGCGACCAGCACCGGGCCGAGCCGGTGGACGAGCCGCCAGCGGCGGGCCACGGCGGCCTCGGTGCCGGCGTCCACGCAGACCTGCACCGAGGCGGTGCCGGTCATCATGATCCGGCCCCAGGGCCCGGCGCGGTCGAAGAAGGTCTGCATCGCCCGGTAGCGGGGGTGTTCGGCCTGCATCCGGCGGGTCCGGCCGAGCGGGTCGGTGCCGCTGCCGGTGAGCCGCAGGCCCTGCCCGGCGAGTGCGGTGCGCAGGGCGGCCTGGTCGCGCAGCAGGTCGGTGGCGCAGGCGGCGGGGGAGTCGGCGGGCCGGGAGCTGAGCTCGACCTGGCCGCCGGGTTCGCGGGTGAAGCGGGAGCCCGCCGGGAAGCGCGGGCCGTCGTGGTCCTCGGGCAGGGCCGCCAGGGCGGCCGTGGTGCGGGCGGGGTCGACCGGCTGCTCGGGACATCGGCTGTCGTGGACGAACCACTCGGCCTCCACCCCGACCAGGGCGGGTGGCCCGATCTTGAAGCAGATTCCGGCCAGATGGGTCTCGGCGGACGCCTCGGTCAGCGGCGTCACGCTGGGTGTCTGATCGATTTCTTCGGTGCTGCGCTGCGGACGGACGGGTATCACCGGACTCACCATCCCTCGGTACGCGGTTGCGGCCCGGTATTTCCTGCTCAGTCTGCTACGCGGCAAACATCGCCGCCGCTCAACGCAGGTCAGGCGCATGCCAGCCGGTGCAGCGCGCGTTCCAGTACCGGCAGCGGCAGGGCGTAGTTGAGCCGGAGCAGCCCCGGCCGGGGCGCTCCGAAGTCCGACCCGTCCGCCAGTTCGACGTCACGCTCCGTCATTGCCTGCTCTCTCGCCCGTTCGGGTGGCAGACCGAGGGCGGCCCCGTCCAGCCACAGCAGGTACGAGGCCTGGGGGCGGGCGAGCACGGCCGGGCCGAGCGCCGCCAGGGCGAGGTCCCGGGCGGCGACGAGGTGCCGCAGCAGTCCGTCCAGCCAGTCGCCGCCCTCGGCCAGGGCGGCGCGCTGGACGATCTGCTCCAGCAGTCCGCCCTCCCACACCCCGAGGGCGGCGGCCCGGTCGCGGACCCGGTCGCGCAGGCCGGGATCCGGCACCAGCAGCCAACAGCTGGGGATGCCCGAGGTGTTGAAGGTCTTGCCGACCGATCCCACGGTCACCGTGTGCCGGGCCGCGGCCGGATCGGCGACGGCCACCGCGACGGGGTGGGGCAGGCCGTGGTCGGGGTGGACGAGGTCGCCGTGCACCTCGTCCGAGACCAGCAGGCCGCCTTCGGCGGCGGCGAGGGCGGCCAGCGCGCCCACCTCGGCGGCCGTGCGCAGCCGCCCGGTCGGGTTGTGCGGACTGCTGACCAGCAGCACCCCGGGGCGCTGCGCGGCGAAGCGGTCGACGGGCAGCCCGGACGGGTCGTCGGCGCGGCCGTGCGGGACGGCGGTGAAGGGCAGGCCGGCCGCCGCGCAGAGCCCGGCGAAGCCGCCCCACTCCGGCGCCGCCGCGACGGCGGTGCGGCCGCGGACGAGCGGTGCGGCGGCGTCCAGCAGCACCCGCATCGCGGTGCGCGGACCGCAGGGCAGGCAGAGCACCCACGCCGGGTCGACGGCCGCGCAGTGCCGCCGGCGGTACCAGTCGGCGACCAGACGCGGGCCGTCCGGATCGGCGACGGTGTAGCCGAACGCCGGGTGGCGGGCCCGCTCCGCCAGGGCGGCGCCGATCGCGGCGGGGCCGGGGAGGTCCATGTCGGCGAGGCCGAGGGCGATCCGGCCCCGGCCGGCCCGGGCCCACTTGCTGCTGCCCGTCCCGCTGCGGTCGAAGGACTCCGTCACCGCCGCTCCTTCCGTCCGGTCGCCGGACGGCGACCGCCGCCTCCACGCTACGGGTGCGGCGGGCGAGCGTGCAGCATGCCCAAAAGGGGAGCGCTCCCACGGGAGTTCAGGTTTCGCATCGTCAACTCCGTCCGATGCCTTGACGGGGCATGGCCTTCGTGGCTTGATATCCCATGAGCTCAGGGCCTGACCCTGAAGCGCGGGTTGAGAAGATCCGCTGCTCCGGCGACTCGTCGACCAAGCTCCGACTGTTCCATCGACGGATCGTCGATCTCCAGTAAATGGGAGCGCTCCCACTCGCGACTCCCTCCGATGCACGTCAGGGTCCCTCCCCCACCCGAAAGGACTCCGTAAGTGCCTTCCCCCATCATGCGGCGTCTGCGCACGTCGGCAGCGGCCGCGGCGCTAGGCGTCGCAGCCGTGCTGCCGCTCGCGACGGCCGTCCAGCCCGCAGCCGCGGCCGAGGCCAAGCTCGACAACCCGTATGCCGGCGCCAAGGTCTACGTGAACCCGGACTGGTCCGCCAAGGCCGCCGCCGAGCCCGGCGGTTCCGCGGTCGCCAACCAGCCGACCTTCGTCTGGATGGACCGGATCGCCGCGATCAGCGGCTCCTCCGCCGCCAAGGGCCTGCGCGCCCACCTGGACACCGCCCTCGCCCAGGGCGCCAACCTGGTGCAGATCGTCATCTACGACCTGCCCGGCCGCGACTGCTCCGCCCTCGCCTCCAACGGTGAGCTCGGCGCCACCGAGATCGGCCGCTACAAGACCGAGTACATCGACCCGATCGCCGCGATCATGTCGGACTCCAAGTACGCGGGCCTGCGGATCGTCAACGTCATCGAGCCCGACTCGCTGCCGAACCTGGTCACCAACGCCGGCGGCACCGCCGGTTCGACCGACGCCTGCGCCACCATGAAGGCGAACGGCAACTACGAGGCCGGCGTCGGCTACGCCCTGCACACCCTGGGCGCCATCCCGAACGTCTACAACTACATCGACGCCGCGCACCACGGCTGGCTCGGCTGGGACTCCAACATGGGCCCCGCCGCCACCGAGTTCAAGAAGGCCGCCACCACCGGCGGCGCCACCGTCAACGACGTGGCCGGCTTCATCGTCAACACCGCCAACTACAGCGCGCTGACCGAGCCGTACTTCAAGGTCACCGACTCGGTGAACGGCACCACCGTGCGCCAGTCCAAGTGGGTCGACTGGAACTACTACGTCGACGAGCTGTCCTTCGCCCAGGCGCTGCGCACCAAGCTGGTCGGCGAGGGCTTCAACAGCAGCATCGGCATGCTGATCGACACCTCCCGCAACGGCTGGGGCGGCACCGCCCGTCCGGCCGGCCCCGGCCCGCTGACCTCCGTCGACGACTACGTCAACGGCGGCCGGACCGACCGCCGCATCCACGCCGGCAACTGGTGCAACCAGAGCGGTGCCGGCCTCGGCGAGCGCCCGACCGCCGCGCCCGCCACGGGCATCGACGCCTACGTGTGGGCCAAGCCCCCGGGCGAGTCCGACGGCGCGAGCCAGGCGATCGCGAACGACGAGGGCAAGGGCTTCGACCGGATGTGCGACCCGACCTACACGGGCAACGGTCGCAACGGCAACAGCATGTCCGGCGCCCTGCCGAACTCGCCGCTCGCCGGCGCCTGGTTCTCCGCGCAGTTCCAGCAGCTGCTGGCCAACGCCTACCCGCCGGTCGGCGGCACCACCACCGACACCCAGGCCCCGAGCGCCCCGACCGGTCTGACCTCGCCGGCGAAGACCTCCGGCAGCGTCTCGCTGTCCTGGACGGCCTCCACCGACAACGTGGGCGTCACCGGCTACGACGTGTACCGGGGCGGCACGCTGGTCGGCTCGTCCGTGACCACCTCGTTCACCGACACCGGTCTGACCGCCTCCACGGCGTACAGCTACACGGTCAAGGCGAAGGACGCGGCCGGCAACGTCTCGGCGGCCTCCACGGCGCTCTCCGTCACCACCTCGGCCGGTGGCACCACCGACACCCAGGCCCCGAGCGCCCCGACCGGTCTGACCTCGCCGGCGAAGACCTCCGGCAGCGTCTCGCTGTCCTGGACGGCCTCCACCGACAACGTCGGTGTCACCGGCTACGACGTGTACCGGGGCGGCACGCTGGTCGGCTCGTCCGTGACCACCTCGTTCACCGACACCGGTCTGACCGCCTCCACGGCGTACAGCTACACGGTCAAGGCGAAGGACGCGGCCGGCAACGTCTCGGCGGCCTCCACGGCGCTCTCCGTCACCACCTCCGGCACCGGCAACGGTTCCGGCTGCACCGCCACCTACAAGGTGAGCAGCGACTGGGGTGCCGGCTTCAACGCCGACGTCACCGTCACCAACAACGGCACCACGGCGATCAACGGCTGGAAGGTCACCTGGACCTACGGCGGCCAGCAGAAGATCTCCAACCTCTGGAACGGCAGCTACACCCAGACCGGCCAGGCGGTGACCGTCACCAACGCGGCGTACAACGGCGCGATCGGGGCAGGCGGCTCGGCGGGCTTCGGCTTCGGGGCCACCAACTCGGGCGGCAGCAACGCCGTCCCGACGCTGACCTGCACGGCGCTGTGACCCGCACCGCGACCTGATCGCGGAGCCGGGCGGCCGATCCCACGGCGGTGGGATCGGCCGCCCTCCCGCATGCGGGGGCAACCCCCCAGGGCGGCGGAAACCCCCTGGGGGTCACCCCTGCTCGGAACGCCCGGCAGCGAGTTCGAAGGCGGAGTTGACCAGGGCCACGTGGCTGAACGCCTGGGGCATGTTGCCGAGTTGGCGCCCGGAGTGCGGGTCCCACTCCTCGGCCAGCAGTCCGACGTCGTTGCCGAGCGAGACCAGCCGGACGAACAGGTCGCGGGCCTCGCCGGTCCGCCCGATCGCGCCGAGGGCGTCCGCGAGCCAGAACGAGCAGGCCAGGAAGGCGCCTTCGTTGCCGGGCAGGCCGTCCGCGGGGGAGCCCGCCGAGTAGCGCCGGATCAGCCCGCCGTGGTCCAGCCCGGTGCGGACGGCGTCCACCGTGCGCACCACCCGCGGGTCGTCCGGCGGCAGGAAGCCGCTCTTCACGACGAAGAGCGTGGCGGCGTCCAGGTCCCGTGCGCCGTAGTCCTGGACGAACAGGCCGCGGCGGCGGTCCACGCCGTTCTCGCAGACGTCCGCGTGCACCGCGTCCCGCATCTCCCGCCAGCGGTCCACCGGGGCGGGCAGGCCGGTGAGTTCGGCCATCTTGAGGGCGCGGTCGGCGGCGACCCAGGCCATCACCTTGGAGTGCACGAAGTGCCGCCGGGCGCCGCGCACCTCCCACAGACCCTCGTCGGGTTCCGTCCAGTGCTTCTCCAGGTAGGCCATGAGCGTCCGCAACAGGCTCCAGACCTGGCGTTCCATCGGGATCCCGGCCTGCAGGGCGAGGTGCATGGTGTCCACCACCTCGCCGTAGACGTCGAGTTGGAGCTGGCGGACGGCGACGTTGCCGAACCGCACCGGCGTCGAGCCGTCGTAGCCGGGCAGCCAGTCGGCCTCGATCTCGGGCAGCCCGCGTTCGCCCGCGACGCCGTAGACGGCCTGCAGGTCGCCGGGGTCGCCGGCGATCGCCCGCAGCAGCCACTTGCGCCAGGCGGCCGCCTCCTCGCGGAAGCCGCCGCGCAGCAGCGCGGAGAGGGTGAGGCTGGAGTCGCGCAGCCAGCAGAAGCGGTAGTCCCAGTTGCGTTCGCCGCCGAGCACCTCGGGCAGTGAGGCGGTGGGGGCGGCGACGATCCCGCCGGTGGGCTCGTAGGCGAGCGCCTTGAGGGTGATCAGCGAGCGCAGCACGGCGCGGTGCCACTCGCCGTCGTAGTGGCAGTCGGACGCCCAGCGCTCCCAGCCGTCGAGGGTGCCGGCCAGGGCCTGCGCGGAGTCGGCCCGGGGCGGAGCGTGCAGGTGGGAGGGCTGCCAGGTGAGCACGAAGGGCACCTGGTCGCCCGCGGAGACGATGAAGTCGGAGGCGGTCGTGCCGTCCTCGCCGTAGGTGTGCACCCCGGTCGGCACCCGCAGCCAGGCGGAGTCCGGGCCGGCGACGGCGACCCGGTGGTGCTCGGTGCGGCGGACCCAGGGGTGGACCCGGCCGTAGTTGAACCGCAGCCGCAGCTCGCCGCGCATCGGGACGGTGCCGGAGACGCCCTCGACGATCCGCACCAGTTGGGGGACGCGGTCGCGCTGCGGCATGAAGTCGATGATCCGGACGGTGCCGTCGGGGGTGGCCCAGAGGGACTCCAGGACGAGGCTGTCACCGAGGTAGCGCCGCCGGGTGCACTCGCCGCCGGTGGCGGGTGCGATCCGCCACGCGCCGTGCCGGCGGTCGCCGAGCAGTCCGGCGAAGCAGCTGGGGGAGTCGAAGCGAGGCAGGCAGAGCCAGTCGACCGAACCGTCCTTGCCCACCAGGGCGGCGGTCTGGAGGTCACCGATGAGGGCGTAGTCCTCGATGCGTCCGGCCATCGTGACCATTCTCCGCCGAAGGCGTCAGGAACCGCACGGCGTAAGGAATCCGGAGCCGGGAGGGGTGGAGCCGGGAACTCCCGTTCCGCTTGCAAGGAAGATCAGATCATAGGAAAATCGTGTCGAGTTGTTGGCTTTTTCCTGAACCGGAGGGGGTGCCGTCATGCGGCAACCGAACTGGGTGCCCGCCGGAACAGACCTCGAGAAGCCCAACGCGGCCCGCATGTACGACTACTACCTCGGCGGCTCGCACAACTTCGAGGCAGACCGGCAGATGGCCCGCAAGGCGGTGGAGCTCTGGCCGGAGCTCCCGCGGATCATGCGGGCCAACCGGGCGTTCCTTCGGCGGGCCGTCCAGTACCTCGCCGAGTCCGGCATCACCCGGTTCCTGGACATCGGCTCCGGGATCCCCACCTTCGGCCCGGTCCACGAGGCCGCCCGCCGGACGGCCCCCGACGCCCGCGTGGTGTACGTCGACAACGACCCGGTCGCCGTGGCGCACAGCCGCCTGCTGCTGGAGGACGACCCGCTCAGCAGCGTCGTCCAGGCCGACCTGCGCCACGTCGACGACCTCCTCGCCCGTCCCGAGGTGAGCGGCCTGCTCGCGGCGGGCGAGCCGGTCGCGGTGCTGCTCGTCGCGGTGCTGCACTTCGTGCCGGAGTCCGACGACCCGCACAAGCTGGTCGCCGCGCTGCGCGACGCGCTGCCGCCCGGCAGCGCCCTGGTGCTCTCGCACGCCTCGCTGGAGGGCCGTCCCGACCAGGCCGGCTCCCACCAGGACCTCTACCGGAAGACCCCGACCCCGCTCACCATGCGCGGCCGGGAGGCCATCGAGGCCTTCTTCGACGGCTTCGAGCTGGTCGAGCCCGGGGTGGTCTACCTCCCCGAATGGCGTCCGGACGATCCGCAGGAGGTCGGCCCGCATCCGGAGCGGATGACGGGCGTGGCCGGCGTCGGACGACTCCCGTGAGCGGCGGGCTGCCGGTGGGGGCCGGCAGCACGGAGGGCCTGCGCGCGGAGTGGGCCCGGCTGCTCGGCGGCAACCACGGCGGTGCGGTGCACCCGCGGGTCGTCGACAGCCTGGTCGACCGCACCGCCGAGCTGCTCGACCGGGCCCGCCGTGCCCGGCCCTTCGACCCCGTGCCCGCCCGGCAGGCCGGCGCGCTGCTGGTCGACGCGCACTTCACCGACCCGGAGGTGCTGGCCCGGGCGGTCGAGATCCTGCACCGGCAGCCCGCCGCCGACGGCGTCGGCCCGATGCTCTCCGGCGCCTTCGCGGCCGGCTGGGCCGCGGCCCTGCGCGAGCGGACGCTGCGCGAGCAGGAGGCGATCCGGCTGGCCGCGGACACCGCCCGGCACGGCGTGGAGCGCGCCCTGCGCGAGTCCGAGGCCCGCTTCCGTGCGCTGTTCGAGAGCGCGGCGATCGGCATCGGCATCGGGGACGTCGAGGGCAACATCCTGGCCGTGAACAAGGCCATCGGGGAGATCTTCGGGGTCGGCACGGAGGACATGGCGGGCCGCCGGGTCGGCGACCTCGTCCACCCCGAGGACACCCCGGGCGTGTGGGAGGCCTACGGCGACCTCATCAGCGGCAAGCGCGAGTACTTCCAGGTCGACAAGCCGTACTACCGGCGCGACGGCGAGGTGGTCTGGACGCACCTGACCGTCTCGCTGATCCGCGACGCGGACGGCGTGCCCAAGTACCAGGTCGCCATGCTGGAGGACATCACCGACCGTTACCGCCTGCAGGAGCGGCTGCGCCACCAGGCCACCCACGACCCGCTCACCGGCCTGCCCAACCGGGCCGCCTTCTTCGAGCGGCTGGAGCGGCTCTTCGAGGAGCCGGAGCCGGGTGCCCGGTTCGGTCTGTGCTACGTCGACCTCGACGGCTTCAAGGTGGTCAACGACAGCCTCGGCCACGACATGGGCGACCAGCTGCTGACGGCGGTCGCCAGCCGGCTGGACGCCGCGCTCACCCCGCTCGGGCACATGGTGGCCCGGCTCGGCGGCGACGAGTTCGTGGTGCTGCTGGAGAACTGCCGGGGCGAGCAGGAGGCGGTGGCCGCGGCCAAGACGGTGCTCGCCGCGCTGGCCAAGCCGGTGATCGTCGGCGACCACAAGCTCGCCGTCGGCGCCAGCGTCGGCGTCCTCGAACGCCGGGTCGCCACCACCACCCCGGGTGCCGCGGTACGGGCCGCGGACCTGACGCTCTATCGGGCCAAGGAGGCCGGCCGCGGCCGCTGGACGCTCTTCGACCCCAAGGAGAACGCCCGCGCGGTCAGCCGGTACGCGGTGTCCGTGCGGATGCCCTCCGCGCTGGACCGCGGGGAGTTCTTCATCGACTACCAGCCGCTGGTCAACCTCGCCGACGGATCGCTCGCCGCGGTCGAGGCGCTGGTGCGGTGGCGTCACCCGCAGCTCGGCGTGCTCGGGCCCGAGGAGTTCGTCGGCACCGCCGAGGAGACCGGTCTGATCATGCCGCTCGGGCGGTGGGTGCTGGAGCAGGCCTGCGGTCAGGCGGCCGACTGGGTGCGCCGGTTCGGCGACCGGGCGCCGCAGCTGAACGTCAACCTGGCGGTCCGTCAGGCCCGCAACGCCGGGCTGGTCGCCGACCTCGACCGCATCCTGCGGGCGAGCGGTCTGCAGCCCGGCAAGCTGCAGCTGGAGATCACCGAGTCCACCGTGGTCGGCCCCGAGGACGAGGCGCTCAAGTCGCTGCACGGCCTGGTCGACCTCGGCGTCTCGCTGGCCGTGGACGACTTCGGCACCGGCTGGTCGAACCTCGCCTACCTGCGCGACCTTCCGGTCTCCGGGCTGAAGATCGCCGGCTCCTTCGTCGGCGACCTGCACGACCCGGCCAAGGACACCCACCTCGGCTGGCGGATCGTCAGCGGACTCGTCTCGCTCGCGCACACCCTCGGGCTGACCGTCACCGCCGAGGGCGTGGAGAACCGCGCCGACGCCGAGCGGCTGCGGCTGATGGGCTGCGACTGGGCGCAGGGGTGGCACTTCGGCCGCCCCGTCCGCCCCGGCGAGATCGCCCGCCGGATCGCCGAGGCCAACCTGTCGGAGACGGTCGACCTCGCCGAGTGAGGGACCGTCGACTGCCCGTCGAAAAATCGGGCAATTCAGATAAACCCTCCCAAAGTCCTTGACTCGGCGTGACCGCCGTGAGGATGATGGCTGCAACCGGTACCGCTACGGCGGGACGCCAGGTACCGGCCGTCACCGTCGGCGCCGCGTGCGCCCGAGACGACCGACGCATTCCGAGGGCAGGGCCCGGGGGGCTCACCGAGGCCGCGGGGGACGCAGCCCGAGCGTCGTTGATCCGTCTCCATCCCGTTTCCGCGGGCACCCCTGTGCCCTGCCGCCTCCGGAGAGGCCGCTCGCGATGAGCACCACTGCGTCTTCCGACCCGCACCAGCCGTACCCGATGACCAACGGCCGGCCCATGCGCCGAGCCACCGACAGGCCGGAGGGTGCACCGCAGCCCATGCGCCGGGCCGGGGACCTCGCCCCCCGGCACACCGTCAGCCTGGTCGTGCCGGCCCACAACGAGGCCCGCAACATCCCCTGGGTGTTCGAGCAGATCCCCCGTTGCGTGGACGAGGTCATCCTGGTCGACGGCTCCTCCAGCGACGCCACCCTCGCCATGGCGCGGCACTGCCTGCCGACCGTGCGCAACGTCCAGCAGACCGGCCCGGGCAAGGGGAACGCCCTGCGCACCGGATTCGCCGCCGCCACCGGCGAGTACATCGTCATGATGGACGCCGACGGCTCGATGTGGCCCGGCGAGATCCCGCACTACCTGCACTTCCTCGACAACGGGTACGACTTCGTCAAGGGCTCGCGCTGCATCGCCGGCGGCGGATCGCTCGACCTCACCCGCATCCGCGCCCTCGGGAACCGCGCCCTGATCGCCGTGGTCAACCGGCTGTACCACACGGTGCTGACCGACCTCTGCTACGGCTACTGCGCGTTCAACCGCAACTTCCTCGACGAACTCCGGCTGCGCTCGTCCGGCTTCGAGATCGAGGCCGAGATGATCGCGCACGCCCTCCGCTCGGGTCTCCGCATCGCCGAGGTCCCGAGCCTCGAACTTCCCCGCCGCAGCGGTCGCTCGCACCTCCACGCCGTCTCCGACGGCCGCCGGGTGCTGCGGACGCTGATCGCCGAGCGTCCCGGAGCCAGGTCCGCGGCGCCCGTTGCCGTGGGGGAGCGGTGATGAATGGCTACGACCGGCGCACCCCGGCAGCCTGCCCGCGCCCAGCCGCACGAGAATCGCTCTACACCCCCGTCCGGGTGGTCGAGCTGGACCTGGACGAGCCCGGGCGGCTGCATTCGCCCGGCGGTCTCGGCCCCGTCGACCCGGAAGGCCGCGTGTTGGCGTTGGTGCGGCTGCACGGACACCCGCTCGGGTTGGTCCAGGCCACCGGCATGGCAGGCGATCCCGCCACGCTGCGCCGGGCGCTGGTCGAAGCCGCTCACCGGGAACTGCGCGTTCCCTCCCTGTCCACCGCGACACCCGCGGCGCGTCCCCGCCGGACCGGGCCGCCGCGGGTGCCCGCGGACCCGCCGACCGTCACCGTGGTGGTCTGCACCCGCAACCGCCCGCACCTGCTGCGCCGCTGCCTCGACTCGCTGCTGCGCACCGACTACCCGTACACCGACGTCGTCGTGGTGGACAACGCCCCCGACGGCACCGACACCCGGGACATGGTGCTGGAGCACTACAGCGACCGGGTCCGCTACCTGAGCGAACCGGTCCAGGGCTCGGCCCGTGCACGGAACACCGGTCTCGCGGCGGCCCGCGGCGAGGTCTGCGCCTTCGCCGACGACGACCTCGTCGTGGACCGCCGCTGGGTCACCGCCCTCGCCGAGACGTTCCAGGACGACGAGCGGATCGGCTGCGTCACCGGCCTGGTGCTGCCCGCCGAGCTCGACACCGCCGCCCAAGCCGCGCTGGAGAGCTACGGCGGCTACTCCCGCGGCTTCGCGGCCCGCAGCTGGTCGCTGCGCGACGCGACCGCCGACCCCCTGCAGCGCTTCTCCGTCGGCCGCTTCGGTTCCGGCGCCAACATGGCCTTCCGGACGGAGGTGCTCCGTGCCGTGGGCGGCTTCGACCCGGCCACCGGCGCGGGCACGCCGGCCCGCGGCGGCGAAGAGCTCTACGCCTTCTTCTCCGTCTACAACGGCGGCCACGACATCGCCTACCAGCCGGAGGCGATCGTCTGGCACAGCCACCCGCGCACCGACGAGGCGCTGGCCCGGCAGATCTTCAACTTCGGGGTGGGCTTCGGCGCCTACCTGGCCGCCGCGGTCGCGCACCGGCCCGAGGTGCTCGGCGACCTGCTCCGCCGGCTCCCCCGGGGCCTGTGGCAGTGGCAGGCCGTCCACCGCCGGCGGACGACCGAGAACCGCGGCCCCGAGCCGGTGCCCGGCCTCGGGCGGCGCGAGCTGCAGGGCCTGGTGTACGGACCCTTCGGCTACCTGCGCAGTGTCTGGCACCAGCGCGGCGCCCGGGTCGGAGGGTGATCGACGTGCCCACCGCCCCCGTCCTGCCCGACCCGCCGGCCGCGGTCGTCGACCTCGACCTGGCCCACCCCTCCGAGCTGAGGGTCCCCGGCGGCGCGGCGGCCCCGCCGCCCGCGGGCGGCCCGGTGCTCGCCCTTGTCCGGCGGCACGGCCACCCCCTCGGTCTCGTCACGACGACGGCCGCCCCCGGCGACACCCCCGGCCTGCGCGCCGCTCTGCTCGCCGCCGGCACCGGACTCGGCGCCACCCCCGTATCCGCGCCGCCCACTGCCGCCCCGCTCCCGACGCTCAGCGTCATCGTCTGCACCCGCGACCGCACCGAACTGCTGCCGCGCTGCCTGGACGCGCTGCTGCGGGCCGCACCCGCCGACGCCGAGCTGCTGCTGGTCGACAACGCCCCCACCGACCTCACCACCCACGACCTGGTCCGCGACCGCTACGGCGACCGGATCCGCTACCTGCGCGAACCGGTGCCCGGCCTCGCGCGGGCCCGCAACACCGGCGTCGCCGCCGCGACCGGCGAGGTGTGCGCCTTCACCGACGACGACGCCCTGCCCGACGCCGGATGGCTGCGCGCCCTGCTGGAGGCCTTCCGTGCCGACCCCCGGATCGGCTGCGTCACCGGCCTGGTGCTGCCCGCCGAGCTGGACACGCCCGCCCAGGTGGCCTTCGAGCGCCACTGCGGCTTCACCCGCGGCTTCGCCCCGCGCACCTGGTCGATCGCCGACCAGGGCGACGACCCGCCCGTCCCCTTCACCGTCAGCCGCTTCGGCACCGGCGCCAACATGGCCTTCCGCACCGACGTCCTGCGCACCATCGGCGGCTTCGACCGGGCCACCGGCGCCGGCACCCCGACCCGCGGCGGCGAGGACCTGCTGGCCTTCCTCGGCGTGCTCACCGCCGGGCGGCTGGTCGCCTACGCGCCCGACGCACTGGTCTGGCACCGCCACCGCCGCACCCCCTCGGCCCTCCGCGCCCAGGTGTACGGCTACGGCGTCGGCTACGGCGCCTACCTCGCCGCCGCCGTCCTCCGGCGACCGGCCCTGCTGGCCGACCTCGTCCGCGGCCTGCCGAAGGCGCTCCCGAGCGCCCCCGGCCGGCGCCCCGGCGCGGTCTCCCCGCGCGAACTCGTCCGGCTGCAGCGCTGCGGGCTGCTCGTCGGGCCGCTCGTCTACCTCGTCAGCCGCGGACGCCAGCGCACCATGCCGACCGGAGCCCGGCCGTGATCCCCGAACTCACCTCCCGCCGCACGGCAGCCGCCCGCCCGTGCTCGTGCCCGCTGCCGCTGCCCTGCGAGTGCTCCTACACCGCTCTGCTGCGCGCCCGCATCCGTGCGGTGGCCCGCCGGACGGCCGGTGAACCGCTGCTGCGCAACGGGCACATCCTGGCCGCCAGCGCCGTGCTCTCGGCCGGGCTGGGCTCGCTGTTCTGGATCTTCGCGACCCGCTGGTACAGCGCCGAGACCGTCGGCACCAGCTACGCGGCGCTCTCCGTCGCAGCCCTGATGTCCGGGATCGGCCGTTTCAACCTCGGCGAGGTCCTCGTCAGGTTCGTTCCCCGGGCCGGCCGCCACACCGGACGGTTCGTGCTGCGCTGCTACGCCGTCGCGGGCGTGTTCAGCGCACTGGCGGCCGGCACCTTCCTGCTGCTGATCCCGATCGTCGCCCCCAGCCTGGACTTCCTGCGCTCGCCGCTGCTCGCCGCCGCCTTCGTCGTCGCAGCCGCCGGCTACTCCATCTTCGACCTGCAGGACGGCGCGCTCACCGGCCTGCGCCGCACCGGCTGGGTGCTCGGCGAGAACACGATCTTCGCCGCCGCGAAGGTCGGCGCCCTCGCCGTCTGCTCCGCCCTCGCGATCGGTACGGGCATCCTCACCTCCTGGGCCGTCGCCCTGCTGCTCGCCGTCGCCACCGCCAATTTCGTGCTCTTCCGCCACGCGATCCCGGCCCATCAGCGGGCCGACCGCGAGGGCGTCCCGATGCCCCGCCGGGTGATGCGCTACACCGGCGCCGACTACGTGGGCAAACTCGCCAGCATCGCCACCTACACCGTCCTGCCGCTGATGGTGCTCGCCCAGCTCGGTGCCGCCCAGAACGCCTACTACTCGCTGGCCTGGATCATCGCCGACACCTTCGACATCGCGGTCTTCAGCATGGGCGCCTCCCTCGTCGTCGAGGGGGCCCACGCGCCCGAGCGGCTCCCCGAGCTCGCCGGGCGGATGCTCCGCCACGCGGGCCTGCTGGTGCTCGCCGCCACCGCCGTCGTGGTCGCCGCCGCACCGTGGATCCTGGGCCTGTTCGGACCCGAGTACGCCCACTACGGCACCCCCGCCCTGCGGCTGATGGCGCTCGCCTCGCTGCCCACCGTGCTGATCACCGTCGCGATCGACGTCGCCCGGGTGCGCCGCCGCCTGCGCCGGCTGATCGTCATCCAGTTCGCCCACTGCGTTCTGGTGGTCGGCCTGACCGCCCTCCTGCTGCCGCGGCACGGACTGACCGGCGTCGGCCTGGCCTGGCTGATCGCCTGCTGCGCCGTCGCAGTGCCGTTGCTGCTGACTCTGCCACGCTGGATGAGGAGCCCCGAAGGGAGTCGGGCATGAACACTGTGCCGGACACGCACACCAGTCTGTCGGTCGTCATCTGCGCCTACACCCTGGACCGCTGGGACGACCTGTGCGCCGCCGTGGACTCCGTCCGCGGGCAGCACCGGCCACCGGAGGAACTCGTCCTGGTCGTCGACCACTGCCCCGAACTCGCCCGCCGTGCCGAGCAGCACTGGCCCGGCGTCCGGGTCGTCCGCAACGAGCAGCGACGCGGCCTGTCCGGGGCACGGAACACCGGCGTCCGGGCGGTCCGGGGCGACGTGGTCGCCTTCCTCGACGACGACGCGGTCGCCGCACCCGACTGGGCCGACCGGCTGCTCGCCGGCTACCGCGACCCCGCGGTGCTCGGCGTCGGCGGCCTCGTCCGCCCCCGCTGGGAGACCGGCCGGCCCGGATGGTTCCCCGGCGAGTTCGACTGGGTGGTCGGCTGCTCCTACCGCGGCCTGCCCGAGCGGCCCGCGATGATCCGGAACTTCACCGGCGCCAACATGTCCTTCCGGCGGGTCGAGGCGGTCGCCGCCGGCGGCTTCCGGCTCGACCTCGGACGGATCGGCACCCGGCCGGTCGGCTGCGAGGAGACCGAGTTCTGCCTGCGGCTGGCCGCCCGCCACCCGCAGGCGCAGCTGCGCTACGACCCGGCGGCCGTCGTCCACCACCACGTGCCGCCGGCCCGCGCCACCTGGGCGTACTTCCGGGCCCGCTGCTACGCCGAGGGCCGCTCCAAGGCCGTCGTCGCCCGGCACACCGGACCGCGCCCCGCGCTCGCCTCCGAGCGTCGCTACCTGCGGCACACCCTGCCCGCGGCCGTGCTGCGCAGCCTGCGCCGGGCCGACCTCCGCTCCGCGGGCGCACTCTGCGCCGGCGCGGGAATCACCCTGCTGGGCTACACCGTGGGCCGCGCCGCCGCGCTGCTGTCCCGGTCGTCCGTGCCCGCCCTCCGGCCGGCAAGGAGTCCGCGATGAGAGCCGTCCCCGTCTTCCTCTACCACTCCGTGTCGGACGACCCGCCGGACTGGCTGGCGCCCTACACGGTCTCCCCGAAGACGTTCCGGGAGCAGCTCGACCGGATCGCGGACGCCGGCCTGACCGTCGTCCCGCTGCGCCGGCTGGTCAGCGCTCTGCACGGCGGCCCGCCGCCGCCTCCGAACGCCGCCGTGCTCACCTTCGACGACGGCTTCGCCGACTTCTACTGGACGGTCGCCCCGATCCTCACCGAGCGCGGCCTCCCCGCCACCCTCTATGTGACGGTCGGCGCGATCCACCCGCCCGGCGGACGGCCCACCGGCAGCCTGCTGCCCGACTGGCGGGTGCTCAACTGGCGCCAGGTGGGCACCCTGGACGCGGTCGGCGTGGAGATCGGCGGCCACTCCCAGACCCATGCCCAGCTCGACACCGTCTACGGACAGCGCCGCACCGACGAGATCGTCGGCAGCAAGAAGCGGCTGGAGGACGCGGTGGGACATCCGGTCACCGCCTTCGCCTACCCGCACGGCTACTCCAGCCCCGCCGTCCGCCGCCAGGTCCGCGCCGCCGGCTGGACGTCCGCCACGGCCGTGGAGAACAAGTTCAGCTCCGCGACCGACGACCCGATGCGGATCTGCCGACTGATGGTCCGCAGCGACACCCCGCAGAACGTCTTCGACGACTGGACGGCCGGCCGGGGCAGCCGCATCGGCCCCGTCCGGGAGAGCCTCTACACCCGCGGCTGGCGGACCTACCGCCGGTTCACCCGCTTCATCGGCGCACCGGTCGGCGGCCCCCCCAAGGACTGACCGCCCGCCGTGCCCGCCCCATCCCGCGACACGCCACTGCCCCGAGAGGGCCCACCGATGGTCGACCAACAGATCGCAGACGTGACCGGTCCGCCGGTGCAGCGCCGCCCGCCCGCAGTGCTGCTGGCCCGCGCGCTCGGCGGACGCGGCCCGGCCGCCTGGCTCGCCGTCGGCGCCCTGCCCACCGCCCTGGCGCTCTGGGTGCTCGCCCTGCGCGGCGCCCGCCTCGACCGGATGGGCGACCTCGGCCTGCTCCAGGTCCTGCCCCCGACCTACTGGGCCGGGTTCGTCGTCCTGCTCGCCGGCTTCCTCGCGGTGCTCTACCGGCCACGCATCCCGCAGGGCTGGTGCGCCGCCTACGTCGTCGCACTGATCATGATGATCCACGCCACCCCGAGCGTGCTCTACCCGACGCTGCGCTACGCGTGGGCGTGGAAGCACATCGCGGTGGTCGACGCCATGCTCCGGCACAACGGCACCGTGCCGAACGCCGGCGGGCTGGAGATCTACAACGAGTGGCCGGGCTTCTTCCAGCTCAACGTGCTCTTCCTGCGGGCCACCGGTCTGCACTCCGCACTCGGCTACGCCTCCTGGTACCCGGTGCTCGCCAACCTGATGCTGCTCGGCCCGCTGCTGCTGCTCTACCGCGCGCTCACGGACAGCCGCCGGCTGGTCTGGGGCGGGGTCTGGCTCTTCTACTCCGTCTCCTGGGTCGGCCAGGACTACTTCTCGCCGCAGGCGTTCGCCTTCCTGCTGTACGTGCTGCTGCTCGCGCTGGTGCTCGGCCGGCTGGCGGCCGCCCGCCGCGCCGCCGAGGCCGCGGCCGAAGGGCCGCCCGCAGCCACCGCGCTCTCCGCCCGGACCCCCTGGCTGGGCTGGTTCGCCGTGGTCGTGGTGGTCCTCGCCGGCATCGTCGTCTCGCACCCGCTGACCCCGGTCATGACGATCAGCGTCCTCGCCCTGCTGAGCCTGCCCCGCCGCAACCGGCGGACCGTCATGCCGGTGCTGGGCGCAGCCGTCGCGATGACCTTCGCCTGGGACTACACGGTCGCCCACACGTACCTCGCGCAGAACGCCAACCAGCTGATCGCCGGCCTCAGCGCCACCAACAACAACGTCCGCCCGCCGGGGCAACTGAGACTCGGCACCATCGCGTCCGACCAGGCGATGGTCTCCCGGCTCTCCCTCGGCATGTGCGCGGTGCTCGGGCTGCTCGCCGTCGTCGCGCTGGTCTCACAGCGCTGGATCCGCCGCACCGGCCTGATCGCCGTGCTGTTCGGCCCGCTGCCGCTCCTGCTCGGCAACAGCTACGGCGGCGAGATGATCCTGCGCGCGTACCTCTTCGTCCTCCCGGCGACGGCCTTCCTGGCCGGCACGGTCGTCCTGCGCAGCGGACGCAGGCCCGTCCTGCACCGCGCCCTCGCCGCCGTCGCGGCGGCCGCGCTCGCCATCGGCATGTTCGGCAACTACTACAGCAAGGAGGCGATGAACTACTTCAGCCCGGGGGAGGTCGCGGCACTCCAACGGGTCACCGTGGACGCCCCGGCCGGCACCCGCATCGTCTCCGTCACCGGTGACCTCCCCGGCGGCGAGATGAACTACGAGGACCGCACCCGCACGGCGCTCAGCCAGTTCCCGGAGGCCTACCTGCGCAGCATGCTGGCCGACCCGCTGCCGGTGCTGCGGCAGCAGCTGACCACCCCTGTGGTAGCCGGCCCGTCCTATCTGGTGCTCACCCGTGCCCAGGCCGCGGCCCTCCGCCTGACGGGCGTGCTGCCCGAGGACACCGTCCGGAGACTGGCCGACCTCGCGGCCGGCTCCCCGGAGTTCCGCGCCGTCTACACGGGCCCCGACGCCGTGGTCTACCAGTACGTCGCGCCCTCCGCCGACGGACCCAAGGAGGTCGCCCCGGCCGGGGGACCGGTGGACCAGCCCCAGCAGAACGGGAGGCAACCGTGACTGCCGACCGGTCCCTGCGGATCGCGCCCGCCCTGCTCGCCTGGGCCGCCGTCGCCGCCACCGCGTTGCCCGCCGGCCCAGTGCGGGTCGGCACCACGGCGGTCGCCCTGCTGGTGGTCCCGGGCACGGCGCTGGTCCTGCGCTGCCGCTGGCCCGCCCGCAGCCGGCACACGCCGGCGGCGGCCGTCGTCCCCGCGATCGCGTGCAGCGCCTCCCTCGCGGCGGTGACCGCCGCCCCCCTGCTGCTCACCCACACGTTCACCGCTCGCCGGGCCCTGCTGGTGCTGGCGGTGCTCACCACCCTGCTGGTGCTGCCGTATCCGAGCCGCCGGCCGCCGCCCGACCCGGCGACCCGCTCGACCCGGGAGGGGCCGCCGTCACCCGGTCGGCTCGACCGCTCGGCACTGCGGGCCGGCGCCCTGGCCGCGGCCTGCGTGCTGGCCGGCGCCACCGCCTGCAGCGACCCGATCGCGCTCACCTCCCCGGCGTCGCAGGCGCAGGCGGCCGGGCCGAGCACCCAGGAGGCGACCGCCCCGCCGACACCGCCCGGGCCCTGGCGTCCGGTCTTCCACGACGACTTCACCGGCTCCCGCCTGAACACCGCGGACTGGGCCACCTGCTACGACTGGAACGACCACGGGTGCACCAACGCCGGCAACCACGAACTGCAGTGGTACCTGCCCGGCCAGGTCTCCGTCGCCGACGGGGACCTCACCCTCACCGCCGACCGCCGGACGACCAAGGGCACCGACGGGAAGACCTACCCGTGGACCTCCGGCATGGTCAGCACCGGCCGCGACCACTGGGACGGCGCGCCGCGGCACACCTTCACCTACGGCTGGTTCGCGGCCGCCCTCAAGGTACCCGCAGCGGCCGAGGGCATGTTCCCGGCGTTCTGGCTGATCCCGGCCGACACCCGCGGCACCCCGCCCGAGATCGACATCGCGGAGTTCATCAACACCTCCGCGCGCGTGGACTCCAACCTGCACTGGCGGGCCGCCGACGGCAGCGACACCCACATCGGCAACCGCTACGGCCCGGCCGACTTCGCCGGGGGGTACCACGTCTTCGCCGTCGACTGGCAGCCCGACTCGGTCACCTGGTACGTCGACGGCGTCCAGCGCTTCCAGGTCACCGAACCCGCGGCGATCCCGCACGTGCCGATGGAACTCGTGCTCAACCTGGCGGTCGGCTTCCAGACCGCACCGCCGCCCGGTACCGACTCGGCCGCACTCAAGGTCGGCTGGGTCGCCGTCTGGCAGCGCTGAACCGTCCGAGGAGGTGGACACCGATGCAGGCCCACGGACCCGAACTGGACCGCGAGGTCCCCGTGTTGCTGGTCAAGGTCGGGCGGTACCCCGACGCCTACGGCGCCACCGGCGCCGCCCGCTCGCTCGGCCGGGCCGGCGTCCCGGTGTACGCCCTGGTCGAGGACCGGCTCACCCCGACGGCCGTCTCGCGCTACGTGCGCCGGGCCTTCGTCCGACCGAGCACCGGCCGCGAGCCCGCCGAGGTGCTGGTCGCCGCCCTGCTGACGGCCGGCCGGGCGATCGGCCGGCCGACGATCCCGGTGCCCACCGACGACGAGGCGGCCGTGCTGCTCGCCGAGCACCAGGAGGAACTGGCGCCGCACTTCCTGCTGCCGCCCGTCCCGGCCGGGCTGCCGCGCCGCCTCGCGGACAAGGGGGCCCTGGGTGAGCTCTGCCGCCGGTACGGCGTGGCCACACCCCGCGCCTGCACCCCCGCCGACCGCGCCGAACTGCTCGCGACGGCCCGCAGGTGGGGGTACCCGGTCGTGCTGAAGAACCTCGCCCCGTTCACCCGGCTCGCCAGTCCGGCGGTCAGCCACACCACGGTCGTCCCCGACGAGGCGGCGCTGACGGCCGCCTGCCCGCCGGACGGCCCGCTGTCGGTCCTGCTCCAGGAATACGTCCCGCAGACCGCCGCCGAGGACTGGATCACCCACCTGTGCTGCGGCCCGGGCGGCAAGCCGCTGGTGGTCTTCACCGGCGTCAAGGACCGCTCCTGGCCGCCCGAGACCGGCGTGACGACCCGCGGCCACACCCGCCGAAACCCCGAACTCGCCGCCATCGCAGGCGACTTCTGCCGAGCCATCGGATACTGCGGCACGGCCGACCTGGACTGGCGCTACGACCGCCGCACCGGCCGCTACAACCTGGTGGACTTCAACCCCCGCAACGGCGCCCAGTTCCGCCTCTTCGAGACCGTGGACGGGGTGGACGTCGTCCGGGCCCTGCACCTGTCGCTGACCGGCCGGACCGTCCCCGCCGGGCCGCAACTCCCGCGCCGCTTCAGGATGGGCCGCCTCGACACCCTGTCGGCCGCCGCCAGTGCCTGGACGGACCGCCGCCGCCCGTGGGGCCTGTGGCCCGAACCCAACACCGAGCACGCCTGGTTCGCCGCCGACGACCCGGCACCCGCGGCGATGGCCGTCCTGCGCTTCGGCCTCCCCGCCCCGTACCGCCTCCTGCGCTCCGCACTCCGCTCATGACGCGGATACGGGCCGGCCGGAGGAGCCGGCTCACCGGCCCCTGGGAGTGCCGTCCCGTCAGACCCGGACGATGGGTGGAAATCATGAAGGACCTCCTGACCGCCGCCGATCGCGCCCGGGTCCCGACCGGGGCGTCCGCAGGCGGAGGACGGCGGGCGTGATGCCGGTGTCCGCCTTCCGCTCGACCGCGCCCGCACGGCGGTGCTCCTGCCCGCCGACGCTGCCCTGCCGGTGTTCGCGCCTCGCCCGTCTGAGGGCCAGGATCGGGGGCGCCCGGGGCTCAGGCACCGCCGAACCGCTGATCCGCAACGGCCATCTGCTGGCCGGCAGCGCGGTGCTCGCGGCGGTGCTCGGCGCGGTCTTCTGGGTCCTCGCCACCCGGTGGTACAGCGTCGGCACCGTCGGCCGCAGCTCGGCCGTGCTCTCGGTGGCCGGGCTGCTGTCCGGGCTCGGCCGGCTCAACCTCGGCGACGTCCTCGTCCGGTTCGTCCCGGTGGCCGGGCGCCACACCCGCTGGCTGGTGCTGCGCTGCTACGGCGTCAGCGCGGGGGTCTCGGGCCTGGCGGCGGTCGGCTTCCTGGTGCTGATCCCGTGGATCTCGCCCGAACTCGGCTTCCTGCGCAGCCCGGTGCTGATCGGCTCCTTCGTCGTGGCCACGGCCGGTTACTCGATCTTCGTGCTCCAGGACGGCGCGCTCACCGGCCTGCGCCGGCCCGGCTGGGTCATGGGCGAGAACGCGCTGTTCAACGTGGTCAAGGCCGGCCTCCTGGCGGGCTGCGCCGTGCTGGCGATCGGCACCGGCATCCTGCTGTCCTGGTCGATCGCCCTGATCGTCTCGATCGCCGTGACCAACGTCGTGCTGTTCCGCCGGGCCATCCCGGCCCACCAGCGGGCCGACACCGCCGGCGCCCCCCGACCGCAGCGGGTGCTGCGCTACGCCACCGCCGACTACGTGGGCAAGGTCGCGGGCGTGACCACCGGCACCGTCGTCCCGCTGATCGTGCTCGACCGGCTGGGGGCCGAGCAGAACGCCTACTACTCGCTGGCGTACATCATCGCCAGCACCTTCTACGTGGCGGTGGCGAGCATGGGCGGCTCGCTGGTCGTGGAGGGCGCGCGCCACCCCGAGCGGCTCGCCGAGCACGGACGCCGGATGCTGCGCCACGCCGGCCTGCTGGTGGCCGCCGCGACCGCGGTGGTGGTGGCAGCGGCACCGTGGCTGCTCCTCCCGTTCGGCGCGGCCTACTCGGCGCAGGGCACCACCGTGCTCCGCCTGATGGCCCTGTCCGCCCTGCCCAATGTGCTGCTCGGCATCGCCATCGAGGTGGCCCGGGTCCGTCGCGACCTGAGACGGCTGGTCGTCCTCCAGGTCACCTTCTCCGTCCTGGTCATCGCGCTCGTCGTCGGGCTGCTGCCCCCGCTCGGTCTGACCGGGGTCGGCCTGGCCTGGCTGATCTCCGCCTGCGCACTGGCCGTGCCACTGCTGGTGGGGCTGCCGCGATGGCTGCCCGCGCCACGAACACAAGGGAGTCCGGCATGAGTGCCTCACGCGAGATCCTGCCCGATCTCGACCGCCGGGTGCCGGTGGTGATGGTCCGGATCGGCCGTTACCCGTTCTCCCACAGCCCGATCGCGGCCGTCCGCTCCTTCGGACGGCTCGGCGTTCCGGTGTACGCCGTGGTCGAGGGCCGGCACACTCCGACCGCCGTGTCGCGCTACCTCCGGGGCGTGTACGTCCGGTCGACCACCGGCGGCGAACCGGTCGAGCACCTGGTCGACATGGTCCGCTCGGTCGGCCGGCAGGTGGGCCGCCGAAGCGTCGCGGTGGCCACCGACGACGAGTCGGCGGTGCTGCTCGCCGAGCACGCCGAGGAACTCTCCCCGTACTTCCTGCTCCCCCCGGTCCCCGCGGACCTGCCCCGGCGGCTCGCCGACAAGGGCGCGTTGTACCGCATCTGCCAGGAGCACGACGTCCCCGCGCCGCGCACCACCACGCCCGCGGACCGCGGGGAACTCGTGGCGGTCGGGCGGGACCTGGGATACCCGCTGGTCCTGAAGAACCTCGCGCCGTTCTCCCGGCTGGCCGAGCCCGTGGTCGGCAACAGCACGGTGGTGCGGGACGAGGCGGAACTGCTGGCCCTCGTCCCGTCGGACGGGCCGCTCTCGGTGCTCGCCCAGGAGTACCTGCCGTCGGCGTGCGCGGAGGACTGGTTCACCCATCTCTGCTGCGGACCCGGCGGCGAGCCGCTGGCCGTCTTCACCGGTCTGAAGGAACGCGGCTGGCCGCCCGGCGGCGGCTTCACCACCCTGGCGCGTTCGGTCGACAACCCGGAACTCGCCGACCTCGCGGCCGGGCTGTGCAAGAAGGTGGGCTTCAGCGGCATCGCCGACCTGGACTGGCGGCTCGACCTGCGCGACGGCAGGTACAAGCTGGTGGACTTCAACCCCCGGCAGGGGGCCCAGTTCCGCCTCTTCGAGACGGCGGACGGCGTGGACGTGGTGCGCGCCCTGCACCTCTCGCTCACCGGGCGCCCCGTCCCGCAGGGTCCGCAACTGCCCCGGAACTTCCGGGCGGGCCGGACGGACCTGCTGTCCGCGCTCGCCGCCGCCCGGTCCGAACGCCGGCCGCCGCGCGACCTCCTGCCGCGCCGGGCGACCGAACGGGCCTGGATCTGCCGTGACGACGTCCTGCCCGTCGTCGTCGAACTCGCCAGGACCGCGAGGACCGCCCCCCGGGCGTTCGCCCGCCGGCTGCACCGCGGTTGAGCCACAGCCCACCGCAGTCGGCCGCTGCGTCGAATCTACGCAGCCGTGCTGCGGGTGGTGATGCGGCGAGCGATCCGCCGGGCGGCGAAGCGCGTCCCGAAGACGAACCGCATCACCGGCCCGAAGGTGTCCGCCGCCGCCAGCCCGGTGAAGTACAGGCCCGGTACGGAGGATTCGAGGCCCGGGTCCAGCCGCGGCGCGCCCGCGTCCGTGCGGCGGATCGCCCGGCGCAGCCCCTCGTCGAGGACGGCGAGCCGTGCCACGTCGGCCCGGTAGCCCGTGGCGGCCAGCACGTGGTCGGCCTCCAGCAGTTCCGTCGGCCCTTCGAGGCTCAGCCGGACGGTGCCGTCCACCGCCTCCGCCGCCGCCAGCGGATGGCCCGTGAGCACCGGGAAGAGGCCGTCCACCCGCTCCTCCAGCCACCACGCGCCGGCCGGGCCGAGCACCTTGCGCACCCGGACGGCCCGCGCCTCGTCCGGCAGGAACCGGAACAGCCAGGGGATGTCGGCGTAGGCGCGCATGCCCCACCCCGGGCCGAGACCGCTCGACGGGCGGGTCATCCGCGCGGTGAGCGGGCGGCTGGCCGGCAGGTCGGCGTCCGGCGGATCGCCGTAGATCACCCGCGGGCCGCGGACCACCACGGTGGGGAAGGCCCCGGCCTCGTGCAGCAGGGCGGCGCTCTCCAGCGCCGACTGTCCGGCGCCCACCACGGCCACCCGCTGCCCGGCGAACTTCCCCAGGTCGGCGTGCTCGCTGGTGTGCGAGCACAGGTCCGTCCCGGCGAGCGCGGCGAGTTCGGGCGGCAGGTACGCGAAGGGCCGCAGACCGGTGGACACCACCACCGAGCGGGCCGTCACCGACTCGCCGCCCTCCAGGGTCACCCGGAACCCGCCCGGTGCGCCCTCGACCCGCGCGACCTGCGTCCGTTCCAGCTCGGGCACCCGCTCGCGCTGGAACCACTCGCCGTACTCGACGAACTCGTCCAGCGGGATCGGGTAGGTGTCGCCGACCGTGCCGCGGCCGGCGCGGTGGCGGTAGTCGTTGAAGCCGTAACGGCCCGAGGGGTCGGAGATGCAGGACGCCCGTGGTGTCGACTTCAGGAACATCCCCGCGGGCATGCCCTCGCGCCAGCCCGCCATCGGCTCCCCGAACGCCCGGAAGGCCACACCGGCGCCCCGCAGGTGCGCCGCTGCCGCCAGCCCGTACGGGCCTGCTCCGATCACGACGGCCTCGGGCTCGACCGTTCCCCGTCCCTGCATGAGTGGCCACCTCCGGCGTCGAACAACCCCCGTCCCAGGATGCGACCGTGTCACCCGGTCGGCACCCCGGCCGGGTCAGAACCGCTGTGCCCGCGCGACCTTGGCGCTGGCCGCCGCGACCTTCTGGTCACCGTGCGCCAGCACCGTGCGGCGCTCGCCCGGTGCGACGTTCGAGGTGCCGACCACGACCGTCTCCACGGTGGCGCCCGAGGAGTCCAGGAAGTCCACCTGGACGGCGTAGCTCGCCGGCTGGGAGGTCGAGTTGGTGATCGTGACGGTGGCCGCGGGGAAGCCGTCCGTGGCGGTGGTGGGCACCCCGGTCAGCACCACGTCGCCGATCGCGTTGCCGGTGCCGGCGACCCCGCTCAGGGCGGCGCTGGCGCTCTGCCGGGCCTGCGAGATCTGTGCGGAGACCGAGGACTCGAAGGCGGCCGCCCGGGACTCCACCGAGGCCGCCGCGGCCGAGGCGGAAGCGGCCCGGGCGAGGGCCGCCTCGGAGATCAGCGCCGCCGCGCTCGACGCGGCCGCCGAGGCGTCCTCGCCGGTCAGCTCCGAGGCCTCGGCGGCGGCCGAGGCGGCGTGCCGGGAGGCCTCCGCGGCGGCCGACACGACCGCCGGGCTGATCCCGCCCACCGTCTTCTCCGAGCTGCTGCACGCGGCGGCCAGGGCCGTCAGCGCGGCCGCCGCGGCGAGGATCGCGCCGGCCCGGGCGGTCGGCCCGGTGAGGGGGCGCAGGCGGGAGTGCGGGGACATGGCGGCTCCTGGATCGCTCGGCCGGGGGTGCACAACTCCTTCAGCCTCCGCCGCGCCGCGGCCCGCCGCGCGCAGGGCTGCGCCGCCCGGGTCGTCTTCAACGGCGCACGGGTATCCGTGAGGGGCGCGGGGAACTGCGCGACCCGGATGCGGATCGCCGTGCGGATCCGGGCTCGGCCCATGTCGCTACGGTGCCCGCCCCCGGACTGCGCGGTTCCCCGCGCACCTGAATCAACCACCCGATTGCCCGAGGCAGGCGCTAGTAGCGCAGCACCGCGGCGATCCGGTCGTGCGCGGTGAGGTCGTCGTCGGGGACGAAGACCACCTCGGCGCCCTTGTCCAGCGCGGCCTCCACGAGCTCGTCGACGATGTCCTCGCGGACGCCCTCCTCCCAGCCGCCGGGCCGGTCGTCGTCGGCCGGGGCGAGGTGGCCGTCGGCGAGCCGCATCGTCCGCTGGAAGTGCTCCTCGACGGCGACCATCTCGACGCGTCCCTCGCAGACGGCCTCCCAGACCTCGTCCAGGCCGGCGGCGAAGGCCTTGCGGCTGCGTGCGGAGTCCAGCGCGGTGCTCACCCGGTCCGACTCGTGCGAGGCGAACTGGGCCATCGCCGGGGCGAGTTCCTGCAGCAGGACGCGGTCGGGGCCGTCCGTGAGGCCGCCCTTGAGCACGGTCGCGACGGCCGCGCCCGCGGCGGTGCCGACCTCCTGCAGGGCGGACACCGCCTGTGGCAGGCCGATCAGGAACAGCGGCCGGCGGTCCGCGGCGAGGACGGCGCCGAGCGCGGTGTCCACCGAGCGCAGGAACCGCCGGGTCTCCTCGTCGCTGAAGGTGCTGGGCTGGCCGCCGGTGCGCTCCTCGCGCTGGACGTCCCAGTCCACGCCCTCCGCCTCCATCGGGAAGCCGTCCGCCTCGTGCTCGTGCAGCACGAGGCCCGCGCCGCCCCACAGGGTGGCCCGGTCGGCGGCGACCGCCATGACCCAGTACGGGCGCTCCTGGGCCTTCGCGGCGACCAGGTTGCGGGTCAGGAAGGTGTCGCTGAGCACGACCCGCTCGGGCACCTCGCGCGGCAGGCTCCACACCTGGTGCTCGTCGGTGGTCGCGTACACCACCAGCCCGTCCAGCGAGTGCCGCAGGTCCACTTCGGCGACCGCCTGTTCGAGCTGCTTGTGCAGGTCGATGCGGTCCTGCCGGGAGGCCTCCGGATCGGCGTCGATCCGCCGCTCGGCCTCGGCGAGGAGGTTCCTCAGCCGCACCGCGTCCTGCGCGTTGTCCGGCTCGCGGCGGTGCGTCGGCATGGTCAGCGAGACGGCCGGGTAGGGCCGGGGGCTGCGCAGTTCGCGCAGGGTGTCGGAGGTGAGGGAGTCGGTTTCCACGGGCGCTCTCCCGGGGTCGGTCCGCGCCGGGCGGGCCCGGCGGGGCCGCGGGGCGGGGTGGAGCGACGGATGGCGCGGCCCACCGACCGACGCTTCCACGCGCTCCCCGGCGCCGCGCGCGCCCTGCGCCGATCGGGTGAACCCCGGTCAGGCGCCCAGCGACAGGAACTCGATGCCGTGGCCGAGGGTGCGCGCGGTGCCGTCCGCCTTGGTGCGCAGGTAGCGGACGTTGCTCTCGGACAGGTGGACGCCGGTCGGCACCCGCTCGGCCACCGTGATGCCGAGCCGGGACAGCTGGCCGGCCTTGTCGGGGTTGTTGCTCAGCAGCCGGATGCCGCTCGCGCCGAGCGTGGTGAGCATCTGGGCGGCGGCGGTGTAGTCGCGGCCGTCCTCGGGCAGCCCGAGCGCGGTGTTCGCCTCGTAGGTGTCCAGCCCGGCGTCCTGCAGCGCGTAGGCGTCGAGCTTGTTGTAGAGGCCGATGCCGCGGCCCTCCTGGCGGAGGTACAGCAGGTAGCCACCGGCCTCGGCGATCCGCTCCGCGGACTCGCGCAGCTGCGGGCCGCAGTCGCAGCGGGCGGAGCCGAAGACGTCGCCGGTGAGGCACTCGGAGTGCAGCCGCACCAGCGGGGTCCCGCCGACCTCGCCGAGGGCGAGCGCGAGGTGCTCGGCGCCGTCCGCCAGGCCGTGGAAGGTGAAGACCTCGGCCTCGACCCGGAAGCCGTCCGGGAAGGCCAGCGGGATGCGCACCCGGGAACGCACGGTGGCGGGGCCGGGCAGCGGCGTCCGGGCGGTGTCGGTCTGCGGCATGGCCGGGCCTCCGAGGTGGTGTGGTTCAGATGTGGTTCACATTCGAACCGGTCGGTCAGGGTCAGACCGTACCTTGTGGTTCCAATTTGAACAACTGTCGTTGCGTCACGCACAACACCTCCCGTTCGGCCCACCATTCCCGGCCGTCCCGGCCTCGTGCCCAGCAAGCTGGGCGGAAGGAAGTCGCCGACCCCGAGGGAGCAGCATGTCCAAGGCGTTCGGATACCGGGCGTTCGGAGGCCCGGAGCACCAGGAGTTCCTGGACCGCCCCGTGCCCGTCCCCGGGCCGGACCGGCTGCAGATCGCCGTCCGCGCGGCCGGGGTCAACCCGATCGACTGGAAGATCCGCAACGGCTGGCTCGGCACCGACCGCCCGCTGCCCGCCGTCCTCGGCGTCGAGGCCGCCGGTGTGGTCGAGGCCGTCGGGCCGGGCGTCGAGGGCTTCGCCGTCGGCGACGAGGTCTTCGGCGTCACGGTGGCCGGCGGCTACGCCGAACACGCCCTGCTGGACGCCGCCGTCAGCGCCCGCAAGCCCGCCGGGGTCCCCTTCGCCACGGCGGCCGCGCTTCCCGTCGCGGGCGCCGCCGCCTGGGACGCCGTCGAGCAGCTCGCCCTGGAGCCGGGGCGCACCCTGCTCGTCCTCGGCGTCGCCGGCGGCGTCGGCAGCGCCGCCGCCCAGATCGCCCGCGCCCGCGGCGTCAAGGTGGTCGGCACCGCCGCCGACCGCAACCGCGACTGGGTCGCCTCCTTCGGCGCCACCCAGGTCCGGTACGGCGAAGGGGTGGCCGACCGGATCAGGGCCGCAGCCCCGGACGGGGTCGACGGACTCCTCGACCTGATCGGCGGCGAGGACCTGCGGGAGGCCGCCGCCGTGCTCGCCGACCGCACCCGGCTGGTGTCCACCGCCGACCCCGACACCGCCGCCGCGCTCGGCGGCAGCGCCGTCTGCCGCAACCCCGGCCGGGAGGCGCTCGCCGCACTGGCCGCACTCGTCGCGGCCGGCGGCCTCGACCCGCGGATCACCGCGACCTACCCCCTCGACCGGGCTCCCGAGGCACTCGCCGAGGTCGAGTCCGGACACGCCCGCGGCAAACTCGTCCTGGTGGTGGAGTGACATGAGAATCGACAGACCCGCGCTCGGAGCCCCCTGCTGGGTGGAGATCTCCACCACCGACCCGGAGGGCTCCAAGGCCTTCTACCGCGAGACGTTCGGCTGGCGCACCGAGGTCGACCCGAACCCGGAGGCCGGCGGCTACACGCTGATGATGCTCGGCACCGACCCGGTCGCCGGCCTCGGCCCCGTCCAGCGCTCCGGGCAGCCCACCAGCTGGACGATCTCCTTCGCCGTCGACGACGCCGACGCCGCCGCCACCGCCGTCCGGGGCGCCGGCGGCCGGCTGGTGACGGAACCCGCCGACGTCCTCGACCTCGGCCGCTTCTCCGTCGCCGCCGACCCGTCCGGCGCGGTGTTCGCGCTCTGGCAGGCCCGCGGCTTCACCGGCACCCCGCTGATCGACGAGCCCGGCGCGCTCGGCTGGGTCGAACTCGCCACCCGGGACACCGCCGGCGCCAAGGAGTTCTACCCGAGGGTCTTCGGCTGGAGCGTCACCGTCGGCGAGATGTACACCCAGTGGGGCCTGCCCGGCCGGGAGTTCGGCGGCATGGCCGACATGGCCGACCAGTTCCCCGCCGACGTCGGCCCGTACTGGATGCCGTACTTCGCGGTCGCCGACGTGGACACCACCACCGAACGCGCCGCCGTCCTCGGCGCCACCGTCGCGCTGCCGCCCACCGACGTGCCGGACGGGCCGCGGCTCGCCGTCCTGCACGACCCGCAGGGTGCGATCTTCGGCATCCACGTCGCGGGCGGCGGCTCCGGGCAGTGACGGCGGCGGGGAGAGCCCGCCGGCTCAGGCCCGGCCGCGGGCCGCCGGCCGGCCGGCCTCCTGCTGCGCCCCGTCCGCCGGGCCCGCGGCCGGGGCGCCCGCCGACCGGCGGCCGCGGCGCACCGCCACCACGGCACCGGACACCGCGGTCACCGCCACCGCCCCCAGCGGCACCCAGTCACCCAGCCGGTCGTACCAGGTCAGCGCGGACGGCTCCGCCAGCGGCACCCGCACCACCAGCGCCCCCGACCCGTCCGTGCCGAGCCGGGCCAGCCGCCGGCCCTGCCGGTCGTACGCCACCGACTCGCCCGTCAGCGCGGCCTGCACCACCGGCCGGCCGGTCTCCGCCGCCCGGATCGCGCCCAGCGAGGCGTGCTGCTCCGGCGCCCACGTCCGCTGGAAGGTCGAGGTGGCCGACTGGTAGACGATCAGCGGCGCGCCGTCCCGGGCCGCCGATCGCGACATGTCCGGGAAGGCCGACTCGAAGCAGATCAGCGCACCGACCGGCATCGGGGAGCCGGCCCGGTCGGTCGCCGGCAGCAGCCGGAACGCCGCACCCGGCGCCCGGTTCTCGCCCGCGGCCCTGCTCACCCCCGCGATCCAGCCCAGCGCCGAGCGGAACGGGATGTACTCGCCGAACGGCACCAGCCGGATCTTGCGGTAGCGGGCCGCCACGCCGTCCGGGGTCACCAGCACGGCGTCCTTGGAGATCCGCCCGTCCGCCTTGCGCGCGTCCTCGCCGACCAGCAGCTGTGCACCGGTCGCCGCCGACAGTGACCGCAGACCGGCCAGCACGGCGGCCTCCCGGTCCAGGTCGGCCGTGGTGCTGGACTCGCCCCACACCACCAGGTCCACCGGCCGGCCCGCCAGACCGCGGGTGATCCGGGTGCTCGCCGCCAGCCGCGAGGCGTCGTCGGGCGTCTGCCCGGGCTGCACCAGCGCCACCGTCGCGCTGCCGCCCTGCGGGAGCGGCGGCAGCAGCGCGAACAGCACCGGCCCGGCCGCCAGGCACCCCGCGACCACGGCCGCCGGCAGCACCCGCAGCGGACCCGCCACCAGCACCACCACCGCGGTGTTGCAGGCCACCACCACGGCACTGACCAGCCACACCCCGCCCACCGACGCCAGCGCCAGCACCGCTGGATGCTCCCACTGGCTCGCCCCGAGCAGCGCCCACGGACCGCCCAGCGCGTGCCACGACCGGGCGAACTCGCAGGCCACCCAGACCGACGGCACCACCACCAGCGCGGCCGCCGCCCGCCGCGGCCCGACCCGGCCGTGCAGCAGCCGGTGCACCGCGAAGCCGAACGCCGCCTGCAGCGCCCCGAACACCACCGCCAGCGGCAGCAGCGCCGGCCCGATCGACGGCACCAGCCAGTACATCGCGACCAGGATGAACCCGGCCCCGAACCACCAGCCCCGCACCGCGGCCTCGCGTCCGCCCGGGGCCGCCCGCATCAGCAGCATCCCGGGCACCAGCGCCACCCACGCCAGCCAGGCCTGGCCGGCGCCGGGGAACGCCAGCACCGGCAGCCCGCCGGCCGCGAGGGAGTACCACCGGGCGGGCTGCGACAACGCCGTGCGCAACGTCATGCGGAGATCGTATGCACCCGAGGCGCGGATCGAACGCAACCGGCGCCACCCGAATGGCGGCGCACGGGGAGGTGCCCCCGCGCGCCGCGGTGCGGCCGGCTCAGCTCTCGGCCTCCAGGTCGCCCTCGGTCTCCAGGTAGGCCGCGCGGAGTTCGTCGAGCAGGCGCTCGTCGGGCTCCGCCCACAGGCCGCGGTCGGCGGCCTCCAGCAGCCTCTCGCTGATGCCGTGCAGCGCCCACGGGTTGGCCTCGGAGAGGAACTCCCGGTTGACCGGGTCGAGGACGTACTCCTCGGTCAGCTTCTCGTACATCCAGTCGGCGACCACCCCGGTGGTGGCGTCGTAGCCGAACAGGTAGTCGACGGTGGCGGCCATCTCGAAGGCGCCCTTGTAGCCGTGCCGTCGCATCGCCTCCATCCACCGCGGGTTGACCACCCGGGCGCGGAAGACCCGGGCCGCCTCCTCGGTGAGCGTCCGGGTGCGGACGGTCTCCGGCCGGGTCGAGTCGCCGATGTACGCCGCGGGGTTCTTGCCGGTCAGCGCCCGGACGGTGGCGACCATGCCGCCGTGGTACTGGAAGTAGTCGTCCGAGTCGGCGATGTCGTGCTCGCGGGTGTCGGTGTTCTTGGCGGCGACGGTGATCCGCCGGTAGGCGCTCTCCATCTCCTCCCGCGCCGGGCGGCCGTCGAGGTCGCGGCCGTAGGCGTAGCCGCCCCACACCGTGTACACCTCGGCGAGGTCGGCGTCGGTGCGCCAGTCCCGGCTGTCGATCAGCTGCAGCAGACCGGCGCCGTAGGTGCCCGGGCGGGAGCCGAACACCCGGACGGTGGCCCGCCGTTCGTCGCCGTGCTCGGCGAGGTCGGCCTGCACGTGGGCGCGGACGAAGTTGTCGGCGTCCGCCTCCTCCTGCCGGGCCGCGAGCCGCACCGCGTCGTCGAGCAGGGCGACCACGTGCGGGAAGGCGTCCCGGAAGAAGCCGGAGATCCGCAGCGTGACGTCGATCCGGGGGCGGCCGAGCTCCTCCAGCCCGATCGCCTCCAGGCCGGTGACGCGGCGCGAGGCGTCGTCCCAGACCGGGCGGACGCCGAGCAGCGCGAACGCCTCGGCGATGTCGTCGCCGGCGGTGCGCATCGCGCTGGTGCCCCACAGCGAGAGGCCGACCGAGGGCGGGCAGGCGCCGTCGTTGTCGGCGCGGTACCGCTCGACCAGCGAGGCGGCGAGCGCCTGGCCGGTCTCCCAGGCGAGCCGGCTCGGGATCGCCTTGGGGTCGACGGAGTAGAAGTTGCGGCCGGTCGGCAGCACGTTGACCAGACCGCGCAGCGGCGAGCCGGACGGGCCGGCCGGGACGAAGCCGCCGTTCAGCGCGTGCAGCACGGCGTCCAGCTCGTCGGTGGTCGCGGTCAGCCGCGGCACCACCTGGGTGGCGGCGAAGTCGAGCACCTCGCGGACGGCGTCCGGGTGCCCGGCGGTGACCTTCTCGACCGCCTCCGGGGCCCAGTCCCCGGCCTCCATCGCCTCGACCAGGGCGCGGGCCTGCGCCTCGGCGGCGTCGGTGGCGCCGAGGGTGAGCGCGGCCTCGTCCAGGCCGAGCGCCTCGCGCAGACCGGGCAGCGCGCTGACGCCGCCCCAGATCTGCCGGGCGCGCAGGATGGCGAGCACGATGTTGACCCGGTCGGTGCCGGCCGGGGCCTGGCCGAGGACGTGCAGGCCGTCGCGGATCTGGGCGTCCTTGACCTCGCACAGCCAGCCGTCGACGTGCAGCAGGAAGTCGTCGAAGCCGTCGTCCTCGGGCCGCTCGTCCAGGCCGAGGTCGTGGTCGAGCCGGGCGGCCTGGATCAGCGTCCAGATCTGGGCGCGGATCGCCGGCAGCTTCGCCGGGTCCATCGCGGCGATCGTCGAGTACTCGTCGAGCAGCTGCTCCAGGCGCGCGATGTCGCCGTACGAGTCGGCGCGGGCCATCGGCGGGACGAGGTGGTCGACCAGGGTGGCGTGGGCGCGGCGCTTGGCCTGGGTGCCCTCGCCCGGATCGTTGACCAGGAAGGGGTAGATCAGCGGCAGGTCGCCGAGGACGGCGTCCGGGCCGCACTCGGCGGACAGCGCGGCCGTCTTGCCGGGCAGCCACTCCAGGTTGCCGTGCTTGCCGAGGTGGATCACGGCGTGCGCGCCGAAGCCGCCGTCCTCCTGGGCGGCGGCGATCCAGCGGTACGCGGCCAGGTAGTGGTGGCTGGGCGGCAGGTCCGGGTCGTGGTAGATCGCGACCGGGTTCTCGCCGAAGCCGCGCGGCGGCTGGATGAGGACGAGCAGGTTCCCGGAGCGGATCGCGGCGAGCACGATGTCGCCGTCCGGGTTCTGCGAGCGGTCCACGTACAGCTCGCCGGGGGCCGGGCCCCAGTGCTCCTCGACCTGCTCGCGCAGACCCTGCGGCAGGGCGGCGTACCAGCGGCGGTAGTCGGCGGCGGGGATGCGGACGGGGTTGCGGGCGAGCTGGTCCTCGGTCAGCCAGTCCTGGTCGTAGCCGCCGGCCGCGATCAGCGCGTGGATCAGCTCGTCGCCCTCGTGCGAGGTGGAGGTCGTGTCCAGGCCCGGCAGGTCGGTGCCCAGGTCCATGCCCTCCTCGCGGAGGCGGTGCAGCAGGCGCACCGCGCTGGCCGGGGTGTCCAGGCCGACCGCGTTGCCGACCCGGGCGTGCTTGGTCGGGTACGCGGAGAGCACCAGGGCGAGACGGCGCTCGGCCGCCGGGGTGTGGCGCAGCCGGGCGTGCCGGACGGCGATGCCGGCGACCCGGGCGGAGCGCTCGGCGTCGGCGCGGTAGACGGTGAGGCCGTCCTCGTCCAGCTCCTTGAAGGAGAACGGCACGGTGATCAGACGGCCGTCGAACTCCGGGACGGCGACCTGGGTGGCGGTGTCCAGCGGGGAGAGGCCGTCGTCGCTCTCCTCCCACTGCGAGCGCGACCAGGTCAGGCACAGGGCCTGCAGGATCGGCCGGTCGAGGGCGGCGAGCGCGCCCGCGTCCCAGGCCTCCTCGTCGCCGCCGGCCTGCGCGTCGGCGGGCCGGGTGCCGCCCGCGGCGAGCACGGTGGTGACGATGGCGTCGGCCCGGCCGAGTTCGGCGAGCAGCTCCGGCTCGGCGCCGCGCAGCGAGGAGCAGTACAGCGGCAGCGCGCGGGCGCCCTCGTCCTCGATCGCGCTGCACAGCGTCTCGACGAAGGCGGTGTTCCCGCTCATGTGGTGGGCGCGGTAGTAGAGCACGGCGACCAGCGGGCCGTCCGAGGTGCGGGCCTGACGCTCCAGCGGGCCCCAGGCCGGGGCGGAGGCGGGCGGGGCGAAGCCGTGGCCGGTGAGCAGCACGGTGTCGGAGAGGAAGGCGCCGAGCTCGGCGAGGTTGGTCGGGCCGCCGTGCGCGAGGTAGGCGTGCGCCTCGGCGGCGATGCCGGCCGGGACGGTGGAGAGCTCCATCAGCTGGGCGTCCGGGGCCTGCTCGCCCGTCAGCACGACGACCGGGCGGGGCCCGGCGAGCAGCGCGTCCAGGCCGTCCTCCCAGGCGCGGCGGCCGCCGAGCAGGCGGACGACGACCAGGTCGGTGCCCTCGACCAGGGCGGGCAGCTCCTCGGCGGACAGCCGGGCCGGGTTGCCGAGCCGGTAGCGGACGGGGCCCTGCGAGGCGCGGGCGCTCAGCAGGTCGGTGTCGGAGGTCGACAGCAGCAGGATCATGCGGAGGGCCTCCCGGCCTGGTCGGTGTTCCACGGCGTGCGGCGGCGCACCGGGGCCGGGTGCGGCAGCCGGGTGCGCGGGGCGGAGCGGGGTGCGGTGCGAGGGCCTGTCTTCAAGGGCGCTCGGGCCGTCGTTCCAGGGGGCGTGTGGGGGCACCTCCCGGCCGAAGGCCGGGGGAGAACTGCGCAATCCGGATGCGGCCCACCGTGCAGACCACGGCTCGGCCCGTGCCGTCGTGACACCCGCCCCGGATCGCGCAGTTCCCCGCGCCCCTTGTGGTGCACCCGTGACCGTTGAAGACGCGCCCCGGGGGTGCGGCGGACCGCCGCCGGGGTCCCCGGGACGGCGGGCGACGGCTCGGCGCGTCCGGGCGGGACGGCGGAGCCGGGCATGCGGCAGCGCACAGGTCGGGCCTTCCTCGGGGTCCGCGCCCCGGGCTGGTGGAGGACGGCGGGAGTTCCTGGCTCCACGGCGGCTGAGCCGTGGTTACAGTGGCGGGACCGCACCGGATTTGCACCGGTTTCCTCCGCTTGCCGTCGCTGGCGTCGGACGGCCCGCACGGACCGTCCGGCAGCATCGTACGGGGTGGCGGACGGCCGCGGGACTGCGCGCGGACTGTGATCCAGACGACGGGGCGCCCCGTCGGACAATCTGTATGCTCGCCGCCATGCCACCGACTCCCGACCCCGCCGGGGCGGGCTCCGCCGTGCCCGACCGGGGCCGGTCGGACGCCTGTCCGGGGGCCCTTCGTCTGCACACGGCCGACGACGGCGCCCTCGCCCGCATCCGCGTCCCCGGCGGACTGCTGACGAGCCGTCAGGCGGCGGCGCTGGCCGATGCGGCAGAGGCGCTCGGCGACGGCGCACTGGAGACCACCTCGCGCGGCAACGTCCAACTGCGCGGCCTGGCTTCGGCCTGCGGCGCGGAACTCGCCGACCGGCTGCGGGCCGTCGGCCTGCTGCCCTCCGACACCCACGAGCGGGTGCGCAACATCGTCGCCTCGCCGACCGCCGGCCTCGACGCCGAGGGGCACGCCGACACCGCGGCCCGGGTGCGCGAGCTGGACGCGAAGCTCTGCGCGGCGCCCTGGGCGGCCGCGCTCTCCGGCAAGTTCCTCTTCGCCCTGGACGACGGCCGCGGCGATGTCGCCGCCCTGAACGCCGATGTGACATTGATCGCAGCGCCTGGCGGCACCGCCCTGCTGCGGCTCGGCCGCGAGACGACCGTCCGCGCGGTGCCGGCCGCACAGGCCGTGGACGCCGCCCTGGACGCCGCCCGGGACTTCCTCGACGCGCTGCGCACCACCGGCACCAGGGCCTGGCACCTGCGCGAGGTCCCCGAACTCCTCCCGCCCGGCGACCTGCCGCTGCCCCCGCTGTCCGGCGGACACCCGCCGCTCGGGGTGCTGCCCGGAGGCCTCTCGGTCGGGACGCGCTTCGGGCGGGCCACCGCCGCACAGTGGCGGCTGCTCGCCGGGCTGTCCGCCGGCGAGGTCCGGCTGACGCCCTGGCGCGGCGCCGTCCTGCCCGGCGTCGGCCCCGCCGCCCTCGCCGAGCTCGCCGCGGCCGGCTTCCTGACCGGGCCCGGCACCGCCTGGGACCGCGCCACCGCCTGCACCGGCCTGCCCGGCTGCGGCAAGTCGCTCGCCGACGTGCGCGGCGACGCGGCCCGCGCCCTGGAACGTGCGGACGGCGGTGGCCTGCCGGTGCACTGGTCGGGCTGCGAACGGCGCTGCGGCCACCCCTCCGGGCGATGGGTGGACGTGCTCGCCACCGGGCAGGGCTACCGGGTGGCACCGGTCGGGACACCGGACCGGCCCATGGATGTGACGCCAGTGGATGTGACGACGGAAGAGATGGCCGAGGCGGTCGCCGAGGCCCGGAGGACCACGTGATCGAGTACGAGAAGGACGGCGCCGCCATCTACCGGCAGTCCTTTGCCACCATCCGGGCCGAGGCCGACCTGGCCGCCCTGCCCGCCGACGTCTCGCAGGTCGCGGTGCGGATGATCCACGCCTGCGGCATGACCGACCTGGTCGAGGACCTGGTCTACTCGCCCGGTGTGGTCGCCTCGGCCCGCAAGGCGCTGCACGCCGGTGCGCCGATCCTCTGCGACGTCAACATGGTCGCCAGCGGTGTCACCCGCAAGCGGCTGCCCGCCGACAACGAGGTGATCTGCACCCTCACCGACCCGTCGGTGCCCGAGCTCGCGCGGAAGACCGGCAACACCCGCAGCGCCGCCGCCATGGAGCTGTGGCTGCCCAGGCTGGAGGGTGCCGTGGTGGCCGTCGGCAACGCGCCGACCTCGCTCTTCCGGCTGCTGGAGATGATCGAGGCCGGCGCGCCCCGCCCGGCCGCGGTGATCGGCGTGCCCGTCGGCTTCATCGGCGCCGCCGAGTCCAAGCAGGCCCTGGCCGAGCACCCGTCCGGCCTGGAGCACCTGGTGGTCCGCGGCCGGCGCGGCGGCAGTGCGATCGCCGCCGCCGCGATCAACGCGATTGCGAGTGAAGAAGAGTGACCGAGCAGCAGACCGGGCAGCAGACCGACCGGCGGACCGGCCGGCTGTACGGCGTCGGCCTCGGCCCCGGCGACCCCTCGCTGGTCACCGTCCGCGCCGCCGAACTCATCGGCAAGGCCGACGTGGTGGCCTACCACAGCGCCCGGCACGGCCGCTCCATCGCCCGCTCGATCGCCGACCGCTACCTGACCGGCGGCCAGATCGAGGAGAAGCTGGTCTACCCGATCACCGTGGAGACCACCGACCACCCCGGCGGCTACCGCGGCGCCCTGGACGACTTCTACGAGGAGGCGTCCGCCCGGCTCGCCGCCCACCTGGACGCCGGCCGGAACGTCGTCGTCCTCGCCGAGGGCGACCCGCTCTTCTACGGCTCGTACCAGCACATGCACAAGCGCCTCGCCCACCGCTACCCGACCGAGGTGGTGCCCGGCGTGACCTCGGTCAGCGCCGCCGCGGCCCGGCTCGGCAGCGCCCTGGTGGAGGCCGAGGAGACCCTGACGATCATCCCCGGCACCCTGCCGGAGGAGGAGCTCGCCGCCCGGATCGCCTCCGCCGACTCCGCGGTGATCATGAAGCTCGGCCGGACCTTCCCGGCCGTCCGCCGCGCCCTGGAGCGGGCCGGCCGGCTCGACGACGCACAGTACGTCGAGCGGGCGTTCATGGACGGCGAGCGCACCCTGCCGCTCGCCGAGGTCGAGGCCGACACCGTGCCCTACTTCTCGGTCGCCGTGCTGCCCAGCAAGGTCGCCCCGCTCGACCTCCCCGAGCCGGACGGCCCCGGCGAGGTCGTGGTCGTCGGCACCGGCCCGGCCGGCCCGCTCTGGCTCACCCCGGAGGCCCGCGGCGCCCTCGCCGCCGCCACCGACCTGGTCGGCTACACCACCTACCTGGACCGGGTGCCCGTCCGCCCCGGCCAGGTCCGGCACGGCTCCGACAACAAGGTCGAGTCCGTCCGCGCCGAGTTCGCCCTCGACCTGGCCCGCCGCGGCCGCCGCGTCGCGGTCGTCTCCTCCGGCGACCCGGGCGTCTTCGCGATGGCCACCGCCGTCCTGGAGGCGGCCGGCGAGGACCCGTACCGCGAGGTGCCCGTCCGGGTGCTGCCCGGCATGACGGCCGCCCACGCCGCCGCCTCCCGCGCCGGCGCCCCGCTCGGCCACGACTACGCGGTGGTCTCGCTCTCCGACCGCCTCAAGCCGTGGGAGGTCATCGCCCGCCGGCTGCGCGCGGCCGCCGAGGCCGACCTGGTGCTGGCGCTCTACAACCCCGGTTCGAAGTCCCGCACCACCCAGGTCGGGCTGGCCCGCGACCTGATGCTGGAGTACCGCGGCGCCGACACCCCGGTGGTGATGGCCCGTGACGTGGGCGGCCCCACCGAACGCGTCCGCACCGTCCGGCTGGCCGACCTCGACCCGGCCGAGGTCGACATGCGCACCCTGCTGCTCATCGGGTCCTCCCAGACCCGCCTGGTCCGCCGCGGCAACGACACCGAGGTCGTCTGGACCCCCCGCCGCTACCCGGAGGACTGACGAAGAGCGAACCCAGGGGCGCGCGGCGGGAATCGTCAGACAAGCCCTAGTGGCCTTCGGCCGGGAGGTGCCCCCCCGCGCGCCCCTATCGGTGATCCACGTGCGCCTCGGAGGGCCGGGCCTCGGCCCCGATCAGCTGCAGCGCCCGGGCCTCCGGTAGCGGTCCCATCCGCCGTCCGTCCCGCAGGCGGAGCGACACCAGCCCGTCGGCGGCCTCGGCCGCGCCGATGACGGCCTGGTACGGCACCAGCCGCCCGGCCCGTACCCGGGCCGCGAGGGTGCCCGCCTGCGGGTCGGCGAGTTCGGCGCGCAGGCCCTGCCGGAGGGCCAGGTGCACGAGCGCCTCCGCCTGCGGCCGCTGCTCCTCGGCGACCGGCTGCACCAGCAGCTGGACGGGCGCCAGCCAGGCGGGGAAGGCGCCCTGGTGCACCTCGATCAGGTGGGCCACCGCCCGTTCCACACTGCCGATCACCGCCCGGTGCACCATCACCGGCCGGTGCCGGGCGCCGTCCGGTCCGGTGTAGCCGAGGTCGAACCGGGCGGGCTGGTGGAAGTCGACCTGCACGGTGGAGAGGGTGGACTCGCGTCCGGCCCGGTCGACCACCTGGACATCGATCTTGGGCCCGTAGAACGCGGCCTCGCCCACCTCCTCCTCGTACGGCACCCCGGCCTCGTCCAGGGCCTCGGCGAGCAGCCGGCCGGCGCGCTGCCACATCCCGGGGTCGGCGACGTACTTGCCGCCCTCGGCGGGCAGCGAGAGCCGGTGCCGGGCCGGTTCGATGCCGAGCGCCCGGTACGCGCCGTGGATCAGCGCCAGCGCCGACCGAACCTCCTCGGCGACCTGGTCGGGCCGGCAGAAGATGTGGGCGTCGTTCAGCTGGATCGACCTGACCCGGGTCAGCCCGCCGAGCACCCCCGACATCTCGGAGCGGAACATGCCGCCGAGTTCGGCCAGCCGCAGCGGCAGGTCGCGGTGGCTGCGCGGCCGGGCGCGGAAGATCACCGCGTGGTGCGGGCAGAGGCTGGGCCGCAGCACCACCTCCTCGCCGCCGAGCCGCATGGGCGGGAACATGTCCTCGCTGTAGTGCGCCCAGTGGCCGGAGATCTCGTACAGCTCGCGTTTGCCGAGGACGGGCGAGTGGACGTGCCGGTAGCCGGCCAGCCGTTCCACCTCGCGGACGTACTCCTCCAGTGCGTGCCGCACCGCGGCGCCGTCCGGCAGCCAGTAGGGCAGACCGGCCCCGATCAGCCGGTCGGTGTCGAAGAGGTCCAGCTCGCGGCCGAGCCGGCGGTGGTCCTTGTGGTCGGTGCTCTCGTGCACGACGGTCTCCCTCGGTGATGCCGGGACGGGTGACCGGGCACAGCACGAAGCCCCGGGGCACTCGCCCCGGGGCTTCGGACAGCAGGTGTCAGCGCGCCGGGACCCTCTCCGGCGTCGTGGTCGCGGCAGCGCGCTGGTGCTTCATGCCGCCGAGGCTAGCGCGGCGGACGGGCGAGGGGCACCCGGTTTTCCGCGCAGGCGGCCGTCGGGCCGTCAGCCCGCCTTCGGCAGCGGGAAGGAGGCCCGCATGACGGCGTCGAAGGCGGCGTCCGGCAGCAGCCGCTTGGCGATCATCGTGCCGCGGGCCATCGCCCCGATCGCGTACCGGGCCCGCGGCCGGCGCACCGTCGCCGCCCGGACGATCACCTTGGTGGCGGCCTCGGCCGTCACGGCGCCGCTGCGCCGGGTGAACGCCTTGTTGGCGTACATGTCGGCGAGCGCCGTGGTGAACGAGCCGTACGGGCCGGAGCCGTCCGGCATGGTGGCGACCGCGGTGCCGCCGAAGCCGGTGATGGTCGGGCCCGGCTGGACGACGACCACGTCGACGCCGAAGGGTGCGACCTCCAGCCGCAGCGAGTCGCTGATCGCCTCCACCGCGTGCTTGGTGGCGTGGTAGAAGGCGCCGCCGGGCGGCGAGAACCGGCCGCCCATCGAGGAGATGTTGACGATCCGTCCGCGGCCGGCCCGCCGCATGCCGGGCAGCACCAGCTGGGCCATCCGGACGAGGCCGAAGACGTTGGTGTCGAACTGGGTGCGGACCTCCTCCGGGGAGGCCAGTTCGACCGGCTGGTGCAGCCCGTACGCGGCGTTGTTGATCAGGACGTCGACGCGGCCGTGCAGCTCCTCGACGCGGGCCACCGCGGCCGTCATCGACCGTTCGTCGGTGACGTCCAGGGCGAGCGTGGTGATGCCGAGGCCGGCCAGGTCGGCGAGGGCCTCGGGACGGCGGGCGGTGGCGACCACGCGGTGGCCGAGCCGGTGCAGGGCGAGGGCGGCCTCGCGGCCCATGCCGGTGGAGCACCCGGTGATCAGGACGGTCTGCGGGGCGGTCATCGGGGGACCTGCCTTTCCGGGAGGGGGAGTGGCGTGCGGGGGAGAGGGACGGGGGCGGTCAGGGGGCGGGGCGGTGCAGCAGGGCCCAGACGCACTCCTCGGCGGCGGCGAGGTCCGCGGGGGCCATCGCGCCGAGGCCGTCCGTGCGGTGCAGCTTGACCAGGCCGGTGAAGGCGCCGACGGCGAGCGCCACCAGCTGGGCGGCGTCCCCGTCGCGGATCTCGCCGGCCCGCTGGCCGCGCTCGATGAAGTCGGCGGCGATCCGGTCGATCTCGGCGGCCAGCGCCAGGCTGTCCGGCGCCAGGAAGGTGTCGTGCTGCTGGTGCTCCAGGAAGACGAACGCCTCCGGGCGGGCCCCGGCGTACCGGGTGAAGCCCCGCCAGAAGCGGCCGAACTCCTCGCGGACGGTGCCGGCCGGGCCGCCCTCGGCCATCGCCGCGGCCAGCTCGTCGAGCAGGGCCCGCTTGGCGTGCTGGAAGGCCGCGTTGCCGAGCGCCTCCTTGCTGGGGAAGTACCGGTAGATGCTGCCCACGCCCACTCCGGCGCGTTGGGCCACGGCGGGCATCTGGGTGCCCTCGTAGGTGCGCTCGGCGAAGAGGGCGACAGCGGCGTCGATGAGCCGCTCGGCGAGGTCGGGCTTGCGCGGGGTCACGGAATGAATATTCATTCCGCAGGTGTGCCGCTGTCAAGGCCGCCCTGGACCGGGGGCACGGCGCGGCTCAACGACGAGGCCGGCGCACTGCTCCAGCAGTACTCCGACCTGCTGCTGCTCACCGGCGGCGACGCCTGCCGGGCACGGTCCTACGAGAAGGCCACCCGGTCCGTCGGCGCCACCCGGAGGACCTCGCCCGGCTCGACGCCGAGGTCCTCCGGGCCATCCCCGGCGTCGGGAGGTCCACCGCTGAGAAGATCACCGAGTACCTGGGCGCCGGCCGGGTCGCCGCCGTCGACGCGCTGCGCGCCGAGGTGCCGCCGGGCGTCCGCGAGATCATGGCGATCCCGACCGTCGGTCCCAAGAAGGCCGCCCTCGTCCACCACGAACTCGGCGTCTCCACCGTCGACGAACTCCTCGACGCCGCCCGCGCCGGACGCCTCGACGACCTCCCCGGCCCCGGCGCCCCGCACTGCGGAGAACATCGTCCACGGCATCGAGGTGCTCCGGCAGGCAGCCGGCCGGGTGCTGATCTCCACCGCCCTCGCCCTCGCCGAGGAGATCGCCGCCGCGGCCCGCACCGGCACCGTCCTGGAGGTCAACGCCTCACCCGAGCGGCTCGACCTCGGCGACGAACCGATCATCGCCGGCCGCCGCCACGGCGTCCGCTTCGCCGTGAACACCGACGCGCACGCCACCGTCCACCTCGACGACCTCCGCTTCGGCGTCGCCACCGCCCGGCGGGGCCGGCTCACCGCCGAGGAGGTCGTCAACACCTGGCCGCCGCAGAAGCTCCGCCGGTTCCTGAAGGCCGGCTTGAAGCGGGCCTCGGGTTGAGACGGCGGCTCAGGAGGACCGACCCGCCGCCAGGGCGGTCAGCCAGTCCACGGCGCCCTGCACCCCGTCGGTGACCGGGACGCCGGAGGGCGTCTCGGGCCGGCGGACGACCACCACGGGCAGGCCGAGCTCGCGGGCCGCGGTGAGCTTGGGCGCGGTGGCCGCGCCGCCGCTGTCCTTGGTGACCAGCACGTCGATGTCGTACTCGCGCAGCACCCGGCGCTCCCCGTCCAGGGTGAACGGGCCGCGGTCGAGCAGCACCTCCAGCCGGGGCGGCAGCGGCCGGTCCGGCGGGTCCACCGACCGGGCCAGGAAGAAGGTGTCCTTCAGGTGCGCGAAGGCGGCCATGCCCTGCCGCCCGGTGGTGAGGAACACCCGGCGGCCGAGCCCCGGCAGGGCGTCCGCCGCCTCGGCCAGCGAGTCCACCCGGTGCCAGTCGTCGCCGTCGACCGGGACCCAGCCGGGACGCCGCAGGACGAGCAGGGGAACATGGACCTCGGCGGCCGCGGTGGCCGCGCTCCGGCTGATCTTCTCGGCGAAGGGATGGGTGGCGTCGATGACCGCGTCCGCCTGCTCGGCCCGCAGCCAGTCGGCCAGCCCGACCGAGCCGCCGAAACCGCCGATCCGCACCTCGCCCGCCGGCAGCCGCGGCTCCGCGACCCGGCCGGCCAGCGAGCTGGTCACCCGCAGCGCGGGATCCTCGGCGAGGACGGCGGCGAGACGACGGGCCTCGGTGGTGCCGCCGAGGATCAGGACGTGCATCGGAACTCCAGGAGGCGGACGTGGCTGAGGCGGGCGGCCGGGCGGCGCAGCTGAAGAGTAGCGGGCTGCGGCACGGCTGGACGACGGGCGCGTGTGCCACGGCGGCCACCGCCGCCGCGTACACCGCCCTGCTCACCGGGGAGTTCCCCGACCCGGTGGAGATCGTCCTGCCGAAGGGCCAGCGGCCCGCGTTCGCCCTGGCGGCGGAGGAACTGACGGCCGGACGGGCGATGGCGGGGGTGGTGAAGGACGCCGGTGACGACCCGGACGTCACCCACGGCGCGCTGATCCGCTCCACCGTCACCGCGGGCGCCCCGGGCAGCGGCGTGGTCTTCCGGGCCGGCCCCGGCGTCGGCACCGTCACCAAGGCCGGTCTGCCGCTGCCGGTCGGCGAGCCGGCGATCAACCCGGTGCCGCGGCAGATGATCCGGGACACCGTCGCCGAGGTCGCCGCCCGGCACGGCGGCAGCGGGGACGTGGTGGTGGAGATCTCCGTCGACCACGGCGAGGAGATCGCCCGCTCCACCTGGAACCCGCGGCTCGGCATCCTCGGGGGCCTGTCGATCCTCGGCACCACCGGCATCGTGGTGCCCTACTCCTGCTCGGCGTGGATCGACTCGATCCGCCGCGGGGTGGACGTCGCCCGGGCGGCCGGCCGCACCCACGTCGCCGGGTGCACCGGCTCGACCTCGGAGAAGGTCGCCGTCGCGGTGCACGACCTGCCGGAGGACGCGCTGCTGGACATGGGCGACTTCGCGGGTGCGGTGCTCAAGTACCTCAAGCGCCACCCGGTGCCCCGGCTGACCGTGGCCGGCGGCTTCGCCAAGCTGTCCAAGCTGGCGGCCGGCCACCTCGACCTGCACTCGGCCCGCTCGCAGGTCGACAAGGGCTACCTGGCGGAGCTGGCCCGCCGCGGCGGCGCCTCGCCGGAGCTGGCCGCGGCGGTCGCCGCCGCCAACACCGGCCTGGAGGCGGTGCAGTCGTGCGCGGCGGCCGGGGTGCCGCTGGGCGACCTGGTGGCCGAGGCGGCCCGGGCGACCGCGCTCGGCGTGCTCGCCCCGGCCCCGGTGGCGGTGGACGTGATCTGCATCGACCGGGCCGGCACGATCGTCGGCCGGGCCGAGCCGCTGGGCCCGGCCGTCCACCGGTGACGGGCGCCGCTCAGCCGATGACGGCCTGCGCGTCGATCTCCACCAGCATCGGCTCCTGCGGCAGTTCGACCATCACGGTCGTCCGGCAGGGCTTCACCCCGCCCGGGGCGATGTTCTCCTCGATGAAGGCGGCGTAGGCCGCGTTCATCTCCGCGAAGTCCGAACGCTTCGTCAGGTAGACGCGGAACATCACCACGTCCTCGACGGTGCCGCCGCCCGCCTCGACGATCGCCTTGACGTTCTCCAGCGTCCGCCGGGTCTGCGCCCGCACGTCCCCGGGGTACAGGTACTCCCCGGTCGCCGGGTCCTGCGGGCCCTGGCCGGAGACCTGCAGGATCGGGCCCTTGCGCACCCCCTGGGAGAACATCCAGGCGGGCGCGGGGGCACCGTCCGTGCGGACCTCGGTCTTCTCGGGCATGCGGTGTGCTTCCTCTCGCGGGGTCGGACTCATCGAGGATCAGAGGGGATCAGAGGGGATCGGAAGGGATCGGACGGGGGCGCCCGCGTCGGCGGAGATCGCCCGGGCCGTGGCCAGCAGCTGCGGCAGCAGCTCCAGCACCTGCTCGTACGGCAGCACCACGTCCGGTACCGAGACCGACGCGGCGGCGACGACCCGCCCGGAGACGTCCCGGACGGGCGCGGCCACGCAGTTGATGAACGGCTCGTGCTCGGCGTGGTCCTGAGCCCAGCCCTGGGCGGCGACCTGCTCCAGTTCGGCGAGCAGCTGCTTCGGCCCGGCGATCGTGTTCGCCGTGTGCGGGGTGTACTCGATCGAGGCGGCCACCCTGCGGCGCTCGGCCGGCGGCAGGTCGGCCAGCAGCACCTTCGCCACGGCGGTGCAGTGCAGCGAGGCCCGCAGCCCGATCCGGGAGTACATCCGCACCGGCTGCCGGGAGTCGTACTTGTCGATGTAGACCACCTCGCCGCCCTCGTACGCGGCCAGGTGCACCGTCTGGCCGGTCGCCGCGTTCAGCTCGGCGAGGTGCGGCGCGGCGGTGCGGCGGATGCCGCGCTGCTCCAGGGCCAGGCTCGACAGCGCGAACAGGCCGGCCCCGAGGTGGTAGCGGTGGTTGGCGTCGCGGTGGACGAACCGGCCCTCCTCCAGGCTCTGCAGCAGCCGCAGCACGGTGGTCTTGTGCACCCCGAGCGCCTGCGCCAGCTGGTCGAGGGAGCGTTCGCCCTCGCCGAGTTCGGCGAGCAGGCGCAGGGCGCGGGTGACGGTCTGGCTCATGGGGTGGGTGCTCCGAGGTGCGCGGCCGGCCGGGTGAGTACCGGGGACACGATGCCATCCGCGGTCACCCGGGTCGCCGCCCAGTCCCCGGCCGGGGCGTCGAGCAGCGCCGCGACCACGCCGGGCGCGGGCAGCCGGCCGCGGTCGCCGCGGGCGGTCAGGGCGCAGGCCGCGGCGAGGTGGCCGAGCCGCAGCCGGCGGCGGCCGTCCAGGCCGCGGTGCAGGCCGGCCAGGTAGCCGGCGGCGAAGGCGTCGCCGGCGCCGGTCGGCTCGACCACCTCGACGGCGAGCGCCGGCTCGGTGACGGCGGCGCCCGAGCGGTCCAGGGCGGTGACCCGGTGGCCGGCGTCCTTGACGACGACGGTCGCGGGGGTGGGGAAGGCGGACCGCAGCGCGGCCGGGTCCCCGGTGCCGAGGGCTTCGGCGGCCTCGTCCGCGCCCAGCAGCAGGACGTCGGCGGCGTCCAGCAGTTCGGGCAGCACCGCCGGGTCGCGGCCGTGCCAGAGCGCGGGGCGCCAGTTCAGGTCGAGGGAGACCAGGCGGCCGGGCCGCCGGTCGGCGAGCAGCGTACGGACGAGTGCCAGGCAGTCGTCGGAGAGCGCCGCGGTGATGCCGGTCAGGTGCAGCAGCCGGGCGCCGGCCAGCAGCCGGGCGGCGGCCGGGTCGACCAGCAGCGCGGGGGAGAGCGCCGAGGCGGCGGAGCCCGTCCGGTAGTAGTGCAGCCGGCTGCGGCCCGGGCCGAGGTCGTGCGGCAGCGCCGAACCGCCGGTCTCCTTGACGTAGAGGCCGGTGCGGCGCTGCGGGTCCACCGCGACGGCCGAGACGTCCACCCCGCAGGCGGCCAGATCGGCGGTGACCATGCGCCCGAACCCGTCGTCGCCGACCCGGCCGATCCAGGCCGCCGGCACACCCAGCGCGGCCAGCGCGCACGCCGTGTTGGACTCCGCGCCGCCCACCGCCGGCCGGAAGCCGCCCGCGGCCTCCAGCGGGCCCGCGGCGTCCGCCAGCAGCACCGCCATCGACTCGCCCAGGCACACGGCCCACGGGCCGGGCGACCGCTCCGCCATCCGCCGCACTCCCTTTGCCCGCGCGCCCTCGGACGCGCCCGTCTCGTTGACCGCGCTTCGCCGTGAATGTTAGAACCGTCGTGGCACTATCCGCAACGCATGTTGCAAATAACGCAACTTTGCAGGTGAGGAGTGGTTTGGTGGCCGATCTGGTGATCCGTGGCGCCACCGTCGTGGACGGCACCGGCGCCCCGCGCCGCCGCGCGGACGTCACCGTCACCGACGGCCTGATCGACACCGTCGGCGCCCCCGGCGAGCACCTCACCGCCCGCCGCGCGCTCGACGCGGACGGCCTCGTCCTCGCCCCCGGCTTCGTCGACATGCACACCCACTCCGACCTGCGCCTGCTCGTCGAACCCGGCCACCCCTCCCGGATCACCCAGGGCGTCACCTGCGAGGTCCTCGGCCAGGACGGCCTCTCCTACGCACCCGTCGACGACACCACCCTGCCCGCCCTGCGCCGCCAACTCGCCGGCTGGAACGGCGACCCCGACGGCTTCGACTGGAACTGGCGCACCGTCGGCGAGTACCTCGACCGGCTCGACACCGGCACCGCCGTCAACACCTGCTACCTGGTGCCGCACGGCACCGTCCGGATGCTCGCCATGGGCTGGGACGACCGCCCGCCGACCGGGGCCGAACTCGACCGGATGCGCGCCCTGCTGGCCGACGGCCTCGCCGAGGGCGCGGTCGGCCTGTCCAGCGGGCTCAGCTACCCGCCCGGCATGTACGCCGGAACGGCCGAACTCACCGCGCTCTGCGAGGTGGTGGCCGCCGCCGGCGGATTCCACGCCCCGCACCAGCGCTCCTACGGCGCCGGCGCGCTGGAGGGCTACGCCGAGATGATCGCGATCGCCCGCGCTTCCGGCTGCCCGCTGCACCTCACCCACGCGACCATGAACTTCGAGGTCAACCGCGGCCGGGCCGGCGAACTCCTCGCCCTGGTCGACGCGGCCCTCGCCGAGGGCCTCGACATCACCCTCGACAGTTACCCCTACCTCCCCGGCTCCACCACCCTCGCCGCGCTGCTGCCCGGCTGGGCCGCCGCCGGCGGACCGGACGCGACCCTCGCCCGGCTCGGCGACCCGGCCGCCCGCGAGCGCATCCGCACCGCCCTGGAGGAGTCCGGCAGCGACGGCTGCCACGGCGTCACCGCCGACTGGCACACCGTGCAGATCTCCGGCGTCGGCGACCCGGCCCTCGCCGCCCTGGTCGGCCGCACCGTCGCCGAGGTCGCCGCCGCGGACGGCACCACCGGCACCGAGGCCTTCCTCGACCTGCTGCGCCGCGACCGCCTCGCCACCACGATCCTCCAGCACGTCGGCGACGAGGCGAACGTCCGCGCCGTGATGCGGCACCCCGCGCACACCGTCGGCAGCGACGGCCTGCTCGTCGGCGACCGGCCGCACCCCCGGGCCTGGGGCACCTTCGCCCGCTACCTCGGCCACTACGGCCGGGACGAGGGCGTGCTCACCCTGGAGGAGGCGATCGCCCGGATGACCGGCCGCCCGGCCCGCCGCCTCCGGCTCCACCGCCGCGGCCTCGTCCGCCCCGGCCACCACGCCGACCTGGTGCTGCTCGACCCCGCGACCGTCCGCGACACCGCCACCTTCGACCATCCGCGCCGAGCGGCCGCGGGCATCGCCCACGTCCGGGTCAACGGCACCGCCGTCCTCGACGACGGCCGTCCCACCGGAGCGCTGCCCGGCCGCACCCTGCGCCGTACCGCCGACGGCACCCGCGCCCGGTGAACCGCCGGGTACGGCACGCCTGCCCGCCCGAACCGAGGAGCCCGAATCCCGTGACCGCACCCACCGCCACCGCCCCCGGTGCCGCCGCAGCCGCCGCCCTGCGGGCCGCGCTCGCCACCGAGCGGGTGATCGCCGTGGTCCGCGCGCCGCGGATCCCGGACGCCGCCGAGCTGTGCGCGGCACTGGCCGCCGGGGGCATCGACCGGGTCGAACTCACCTTCACCACACCGGAGGTGACGGCACACCTGCGGCACGCGGCCGGGGCCGGGCACCGGGTCGGGGTCGGTACGGTGCTGACCGCCGAGCAGGCCGAACGCGCGGTGGACGCCGGTGCGGGCTTCCTGGTCACCCCGGGGTGCCGCCCCGAGGTCGCCGCCTCGGCCGGGCGGGCCGGTGTCCCGGTCGTGCTCGGCGCGCTCACCCCGACCGAGGTGGCGCAGGCCGTCGACCTGGGCGCCGCCGCGGTCAAGGTCTTCCCGGCCCGCGTCTTCGGCCCCGGCTACTTCGCCGATCTGCGCGGCCCCTACCCCGACGTCCCGCTGGTCGCCTCCGGCGGCGTCGACACGGGCAACGCCGCCGTCTTCCTCGACCACGGCGCCCTCGCCGTCTGCGCCGGCTCCGGGGTCGTCCCCCCGGCCGCCGTCGCCGCCGCCGACTGGCCGGAGATCACCCGACGGGCCCGGGCCTTCACCGCGGCGCTGGCGGCATCCGCCGGGTGACGAGGCCGGAGGTCAGGCGCCGCAGGGCTCGTGCGGCCGCTCGCGCTCGGAGGAGTAGAGGTGGCTGTCGCGGAACTGCTCGGCGCCGAGGGTCCGGCCGACCAGGATGACGGCCGTCCGCAGCACACCGGCGGCCTTCACCTGCTCGGCGATGTCGCCGAGGGTGCCGCGCAGCACGAGCTCGTCGGGGCGGCTGGCCATGGCGACGACGGCGGCCGGGCAGTCGGCGCCGTAGTGCGGCAGCAGCTCCTCGACCACGCTGTCGACGTAGCGGGCGGCGAGGTGCAGCACCAGCAGGGCGCCGCTGCGGCCGAGGGTGGCGAGGTCCTCGCCCTCGGGCATCGGGGTGGCCTGCCGGGAGACCCGGGTGAGGATGACGGTCTGACCGACCGTCGGCACGGTCAGTTCCCGCTTGAGCGCGGCCGCCGCGGCGGCGAAGGCGGGCACGCCCGGCACCACCTCGTACGGGATGCCGAGCGCGTCGAGGCGCCGCATCTGCTCGGCGACGGCGCTGAACACCGAGGGGTCGCCGGAGTGCAGCCGGGCCACGTCCCGGCCCTCCTCGTGGGCGCGGGCGATCTCGGCGACGATCCGGTCGAGGTCCAGGTTCGCGGTGTCCACCAGCCGTGCGTCCGGCGGGCATTCGGCGAGCAGTTCGCGCGGCACCAGGCTGCCCGCGTACAGGCACACCCCGCAGGCGGCCAGCGTGCGCTGCCCGCGGACGGTGATCAGGTCGGCGGCACCGGGGCCGGCCCCGATGAAGTAGACGGTCACTGCTCCTCCTCCACGCCGGCGCGGCCGGCCTCGGACGTCTTGACGGCCGACCACTGGGTGACCGGCATGGCCTGCCGCCAGCCGGTGAACCCGCCGACCGGTACGGCGTGCGCGACCGCCAGCTTCACCAGCTCCCCGCCGTGCCGGCGGTACCACTCGGTGAGCAGCGCCTCGGACTCCAGCGTGACGGTGTTGGCGACCAGCCGGCCGCCCGCGGGCAGCGCGTCCCAGCAGGCCTGCAGCAGTCCGGGCGCGGTCAGCCCGCCGCCGATGAACACGGCGTCCGGCACCGGCAGTCCGGCCAGCGCGTCGGGCGCCCGGCCGGTGACCACCTCCAGCCGCGGCACGCCGAGCGCGTCGGCGTTGCGCCGGATCCGGTCGGCCCGGGCGGCGTCCCGCTCCACGCTGACGGCCCGGCAGCTGCGGTGCGCCCGCAGCCACTCCACGGCGATCGAGCCGGAGCCGCCGCCGACGTCCCAGAGCAGTTCGCCGGCGGCGGGCGCGAGCGCGGCGAGCGTCGCGGCCCGGACGTGGCGCTTGGTCAGCTGCCCGTCGTGCTCGTACGCGTCGTCCGGCAGGCCGGGGACGAGCTGCGCCCGCGGGCCCGCGCACTCCACGGCGACGATGTTCAGCGGATCGGCGGCCGGGTGCGGCCAGTCGGCGGCGGTGCCGTCGAGGACGCGCTCGCTTCCGCCGCCGAGCTGTTCGAGCACCCGCAGCCGGCTGGCGCCGAAGCCGCGTCCGGTGAGCAGCGCGGCGACCTCGGCGGGGGTGCCGGCGCCGGCGCTGAGCACCAGCAGCCGCCGCCCGTCGGACAGTGCGGCGTTGAGGTTCGCCAGCGGACGGCCGACCGCGCTGACCACCTCGGTGTCCTCCTGCGGCCAGCCGAGGCGCGCGCAGGCGTAGGCGACGGAGGAGGGATGCGGCAGCACGTGCAGCCGCTCGGCGCCGACCGTCTCGGCGAGGGCCCGGCCGATGCCGTGGAACATCGGGTCGCCGCTGGCGAGGACGCACAGCCGCCGGTCCCCGTGCTCGGCGAGCAGACCGGGTACGGCGGGCCGCAGCGGGCTCGGCCAGGCCACCCGGGCGGCGGTGACCTCCGGCGGCAGCAGCTCCAGCTGGCGCGGCCCGCCGAGGACGGTCGCGGCGCCGAGCAGCGCCTCCCGGGCGGCGGGCGCGAGGCCGTCCCAGCCGTCCGCACCGACCCCGACGACGGTGATCACGGACGCGGGCACGGCGGTGGCCAAGAGGACTCCTTGCAGCTCGGACGGGGCAGCGGCAGCCTACCGGCCGCGTCCCGCCCCGTCGCCGGCCCAAGGCCGAACCCGCCCACGATCACCTGCGACGTTCGCCACACCGCGGCCCGCGCCGGCAGAGCCGGCGGACCCTCAGGGTCGGTACGGCAGCTGCGGGACGTCGTAGCAGTTGGTGGCCATGTCGGGCACCTGGGTGACCCAGCCGCCGTGCCCGTCCTGGGCGGAGTCCTCCCAGCGGGCGGCGTTGAGGCAGGCCCGGAGCAGCCCGGTCGGCCGCGGGGTCGGGACGAACGAGGCGGGCAGCAGCAGGCCGTGCGCGTCGTAGGGGGTGCTGCGGTTCATGAAGTCCTCGACGCAGCCGCGGGTGAGGTCGGCGCCGCAGGAGTCCATCGCGTCGGTGAGCCACTGCGCCCCGGCCCAGCCCTCCAACTCCCAGGCGGAGAGCAGCCCTTCGCGCTCCGGGTAGTACGTGGCCATGGCGTTGCGGAAGGCCTGCACGGCCGGTTGGCGGGTGTCCTCGTAGTTCTGGCTGGAGGAGGTCGCCCACAGCGCCGACCGGCAGCCGGGGGAGTCCTTGTAGTCGGTGCCGACGGTCGCCGTCCAGTTCTGCACGTTGGTGACCTTGGCCTTGAGGTGCACCCCGGCGGCGTCCAGGGCCTGGCAGAGCCCGGCGTTGCCGCGGGTGTCCATGGCGTCGAAGAGCAGTTCGGTGCCGTCGGCCTTCATCGCTGCGGCGACCGCCTGGAAGCCGGGCAGTGCCAGGTCGACGGTCTGGTCGAGCACCCGGTACCCCTCGGCCTTCAGCGCTTCGGTCAACTGCCGGGCGTAGCGGGCCGAGTCGGCCTGGTCGTAGGCGACGACGGCGGCGCTGCGGGCGCCGAGCTTCTCCTTGAAGAACCGGTACACCTCGGTGCTCTGGTAGAGGACGCCGTCCCAGCCGACCGAGCGGCCGTCCCGCGGGGCGCTGCTGCCGTAGATGCCGTACAGGTGCGGCCACTGGTCGTAGGCGGTGCCGATCGGCTGGCCGCCGACGTCCGGCACGCCCTTGGCGCTGACGTAGGGGGCGCCCGCGTAGACCAGGACGCTGCCGGAGACCAGGGCGAAGACCTTCTCCTTGTCGATCATCCGGTGGACGCAGTCCTGGTTGCCGATGCCGCTGCCGCCGTCGTCGCAGGTGACGACCTGCACCCTCCGGCCGTGCACGCCGCCGGCGTCGTTCAGGGCCTTGAAGAAGGCGAGGGCGCCGAAGCGCGGCCCGGCGAAGGTCTCCGAGCCGACGGGGCTGGTGAGCGAGGTGATGATGCCGATCTTGACGCTGCGGGCGTCGGCGCCGGTGTCGGTGGTCCGGTCGGCGGTGCCGCCCGCCGGAGGTGTGCCGAAGGCGCTCTCCGGCAGGCGGCTGCCGCAGCCGGTGACGGTCAGCAGCAGCGCGGCCGAGGCCGCGAGCAGGGCGGTGCGGGCGGCCGCGGCATGCCGGGCCGCCCGTCGGAGCCCGGTCAGCTGCATCCCGGGATCGCGCTGCCGCCGGCCTGGGCGACCAGCCCGCACAGGGTGCTGGTGGACACCTTCCAGGTGCCGTTGTCCAGCACGGCCTGTCCGCTCGCGGCCGGTTCGACCGTCTGGCCCTGCAGCGTCAGCGTGTACGTCACGGTCGCGGCCGAGTCCGAGGTGAACTGGACGTCGGTCACCGTGGCCTTGACCTGGCCGACCCGCGGGTCGTTGGCGAAGCCCTGCAGGGCCGGCTGGAGCGCCTCGCCGTTCTGCAGCAGAGCGGCCCGGTCGGCGATCGGCGTGGCCGGGTCGAAGAACTTCTCCCAGTTGGTCTTGATCTGCGCCTTGGCGGCCTCCGCGTCGGCCGGTGCGGAGCCGCCGCCCGTCGGCGACGCGGCCGCCGAGGTCGTGGTGGCCGGCGCCGTGGGGGAGGGTGAGGAGGAACCGGAGGAACTGCTGCTGCTGCAGGCCGCCGCGAACAGCAGGGCCAGGACGGCCAGCACCGCCGCCGCGAGCCGGGCGGCCGCGCCGGTGGGACGGGACGAGGGGGTACGGCCGTCCGGGTGGGCGGCGGGGCCGGGGCCGGCCTCGTGGATCGACTCGCCAGGGTTGTTGCGCATGGGTTGCTCACCGCGTTCTTCCCGACCGCCGGGCCGCCCTCCCGCCGGTGGCCCCGGTCGCTCGTGTCGTGGCTGCTCTGGGTCGGTGTCTCGGTCCGTGCTGCGGCACCGGATGCCGCAAGTGACACTATGAAGGCCGATCGGCGGACGAACCGCAAGAGGAGCTGACAGAACAGTAGAATACCGAGAAATCTGGACAGTACGGAGAAATCTGGATGAACCGGATTCCCCGGCCCGGCGCCGCAGGGCTGCTGCGGGCCCTGCGCGAATGGCCCGGCTGGTTCACGCTCGCCGCCGGCGCGGTGCTCTGCGTGCTCGGCTGGTACGGCGTCTCCGGGGAGGAGCTCGCGGCCCGTCAGCTGCCGTACATCGCCTCGGCCACCGCCCCCGGCGCCGCCCTGATCGTCGCGGGCGCCGTCCTCATCGCCGTCCGCCGCGGCCCCGGCCCCGGCGAGCCCGCGGACCGGCGGCTCGACCAGCTCTACGCGCTGCTGGTCACCGAGGCCCCCGCCGCCGCCGCGGACGAGGGCGAGAGCGGCCCGCCGGTCGGCCTCCCCGACGGCACCCTCTACCACCGCCGGGACTGCCCGCTGGTCGCCGGCAAGACCGGTGCCGAACCGCTGGACGCCCGAGCCGTGCGGGAACGCGGCCTCAGCCCCTGCCCGGTCTGCGACCCCGGGCCGCCCGAGGCCCCCGGACCGGCCGCCGACCCCGGACCCGCCGAGCCCGGGCAGCCGGCCGGGTGAGCGACAGCCTCGGCCTGACCGCCGACCTCGCCCTCGCCGGCCTCTCCGTCGGCAGCGCCGCCGCCCTCAGCGGCGTCGGCCTGGTCGTCACCCACCGCGCCACCGGGGTGCTCAACCTCGCCCAGGGCGCCCAGGCCGTCGCCACCGCCTACCTGCTGCGCGAACTCGTCGTCGTCCGCGGCTGGCCGCTCTTCCCCGCGGCCGCCTTCTGCCTGCTGATCGCCGCCCCCGCCTTCGGCGTCCTGCTCGACGCCGCCGTCTTCCGCCCGCTGCAGCGCCGCGGCGCCGGAGCCGGCGAGACGATGGTCGCCGGCATCGGCGTCTTCGTGCTGCTGATCGGCACCGTCATCCTGCTCTGGGGAACCGCCCCCTTCGCCGACGCCCCCGCGCTCGTCCGGCCCGAGCACCTCGCCGACCTCGGCGGCCACGTCCTGCGCCTGGACACCGCCGTCCAACTGGCCGTCCTGTTCGCGGTGGCCGGCGGCGTCGGCCTCGTCACCCGCTACACCGCCTTCGGCACCCGGCTGCGCGCCGTCGTCGACAACCGCGCCCTCGCCGGACTCGCCGGGATCGACGCCGATCGGATCTCCGCCACCGGCTGGGCCTTCGGCTCCTTCACCGCCGGACTGGTCGGCATCCTGCTCGCCCCCTCCCTGCTGCTCGACCCCTACGGCCTGCCGCTGCTCGTCATGGAGACCATGGCCGTCGCCGTCGCCGCCCGGCTGCGCAGCCTGCCCGTGGCGGTCGTCACCGGCCTCGCCCTGGGCGTCGCGCAGAGCGAACTCACCCGGCTGCGCCCGGCCGGCCAACTCCTGCCGCTCGCCCAGGCCGTGCAGGCCAACCTGTTCACCGTCGCGCTGCTCGTCGCGGCCCTGCTGCCCTGGCGCGGCGCGGTGGACGACACCGGCCTCGCCCCGGCCGGCGCGCCCCGGATCGAGCGCGGCTCGGCCGCCGTCAAGGCCGTCTGCACCGTCCTCCTGCTGCTGCCGCTCGGCTTCCGCAACGACGACCTGCGGCACGCCCTCGCCGTACCCGCGCTCGCCCTGGTGCTGCTCTCCGTCGTGGTCGTCACCGGCTACGGCGGACAGGTCTCCCTCGGCCAGGCCGGGTACGCCGGCCTCGGCGGGCTCGGGACGGCCCTGCTGATGTCCGGCCGGGTACCCGGGCTGCCGCCGATGCCCGCCGTCCCCGCGCTGCTGCTGGCCGTCGCCGTCACCGTGCCGCTCGGCCTGCTCACCGGATGGCCCGCGATCCGGCGCCGCGGCCTCGCCCTCGCCCTGGTCACCTTCGCCGTCGGCACCGCGCTCAGCCGGCTCGTCTTCAACCAGCCGTACGCCACCACCGGGCTCGTCGTCGACCGCCCCGAGTTCCTCGCCGGAGACGGCGCCTTCTACACCGCCGAGCTGGTGCTGCTCGGCCTCGGTCTGCTGCTGGTCCGCAACCTGCACCGCGGCCGGCTCGGCCGGGCCCTCACCGCGATGCGCGACCACCAGGCCGGAGCCTCGGCCGCCGGGGTGGACGTGCCCCGGCTGAAACTCCTGGTCTTCATGGCCGGCGCCGGACTCGCCGCCCTCGGCGGCGGACTGCTGACGCTCGCCGGACGCGCCTTCTCCGCCGCCGCCTTCGACCCGATCCAGGGCCTGCTCTGGTTCGCGACCGTGGTGGTGGCCGGGGCCGACAGCGCCGTCGGCGCGGTCCTCGCCGCCGCCCTGCTGATCGGCCTCGACACGGGCACCGTCCCCGGCATCTCCGCGGTCGTGGTCGGCGGCCTCGCCACCGCCCTCGGCCGCATGCCCGGCGGCCTCGCCGGCGTCGCCCGCCGCCTCGCCGCCCGCCCCACCCCCGCCCCACCCCGCCTCACCCCCCTCGGCCGATCCCTCCGCCACCACCTCACGGACCCCCCGAAATGACCCCGCCCCCGCCGAGTCCGCCACCCCCGCAGGGACCCGGAGAACTGCGCACGGCGGAAGGCGCCGTCCCGCACCCGACCCCGTCCAGCACGTTGCACCCCCAGGGGCGCGGGGAACTGCGCGCAGCGGGAGGGCACAACCCTCACCCGACCCGTTCCAGCCACCTGCACCGCCGGACCCCACGATGAGCGCAGCCGCTGCCCCCCTCACCTCCGGCCTCACCGCCCGCGGCCTCGTCCGCCGCTTCGGCGGCATCGCCGCGGTCGACGGCGTCGACCTGGACGTCCCGCCCGGTCGGATCACCGCCCTGGTGGGCCCGAACGGCGCCGGCAAGAGCACGCTGTTCGACTGCCTGAGCGGCGTCGCCCGCCCGGACGCCGGCCGAGTCCTGCTGGCCGGCCGCGACGTCACCCGGCTGCCGGACCACGCCCGGGCCCGTCTCGGCCTCGCCCGTACCTTCCAGCAGATCGCCGTCTTCCCCGGCCTGACGGTCGGCGAGAACACCCGTCTCGGCGCCGAGCAGGGCCGTGGCGGCACCGTCCGCGGTCTGCTGGGCCTGCCCGCCCCCGGGGCCCCCGCGGCCCGTGAGGCCACCGACCGGGCGCTGCGGCTGTTCGGCCTGGACGCCGTCCGGGACTGGCCGGCGGACCGGCTGCCGACCGGTGCGCTGCGCCTGCTGGAGCTGGCCCGTGCGCTGGCCGCGTCCCCCCGGGTGCTGCTGCTGGACGAGCCGGCCGCCGGTCTCGACCTGGCGCAGACGGCCCGGCTCGGCTCGGTGCTGCGGGCGCTCGCCGCCGAGGGGGTGGCGCTGCTGCTGGTGGAGCACGACGTCGAACTGGTCGCCCGGCTCGCCGACACGGTCTGCGTGATGGCCCGGGGGAGGGTCCTGCTGAACGGGCCGACCGCCGAGGTCCTGGCAGACCCGCGGGTGGCGGGGGCGTGGGGCGAGGCCGCGGGGGCGGAGTCGTGACCGTCGAGGCGGAGCTGCGCGGGGTCCGCGTCCGGTACGGGCTGCTGGAGGCCCTGCACGGGGTGGACCTGGCCTGCCCGGCCGGCCGGGTGACGGTGCTGCTCGGCCGCAACGGCGCCGGACGGACGACCGCCCTGCACGCCCTCGCCGGCGTGGTCCGGCCGGCCGCGGGACGGGTGCTCTGGGCGGGCCGGGACGTCACCGCCCTCTCGGCGTTCCGCCGGGCCCGCCGGGGCCTCGCGCTGGTCCCGGCCGATCGGGCGGTCTTCCCGTCCCTCACCGTCGCGGAGAACCTCGGGCAGCACGCGGGCGAGGACACGGCGGCCGTCGAGGAGTGGTTCCCCGAGCTGGGCCCGTTGCTGACCCGGCGGGCGGGCACCCTCTCGGGCGGGCAGCAGCAGATGGTGGCGCTCGGCCGGGCGCTGCTGGGCCGTCCGAGGCTGCTGCTGCTGGACGAGCCGGACCGGGGCCTGGCCCCGGCGGTGGCGGCCCGGCTGCACCGGCTGCTGCTGGAGTCCGCGGCCGACGGCGGCACGGTGGTGCTGGCCGCCCGGTCGCTGCCGGCGACGCTGGCGGGGGCCGGCGTGGTGCACGTGCTGCGGCGGGGGCGGGTGGTGTTCAGCGGCGAGCCGGGCGAGCTCCTGTCCGGTCCGATCGGCGGATAAGCTGACCCGGAGACAGGACGTGTCTCGACGACGGGGGTTGACGATGGGAATCCTGGACGGCATAGGCCGGCTGCTGGCGGACGCGGAGCTCTCCGACCTGGCGGGCGAGCTGGAGGCGCTCGCCAACGAGGTGAGCAAGATCGCCCAGGAGCTGGAGCGGGCCCGCCACTCGGTGCACTGGACGGGCGCCGCCGCGGACGCCTTCCAGGCGCACGCCGAGAAGCGGATCAAGGACCTGCACGGTGTGGTCGGCGAACTCGAGGGCGCGGCCTCCGCCTCCAAGGCGGTCGCCGCCGTCGGCGGCCTGCTCTGAAGCGGCTCTGAGCCCCCGGCCCCGCGCTCAGCCCGCCCTCAGGCCTCCCGCCGGTCGCCCAGCCGCCGGTTCCGGGCCGCCCGGGCCGCGAGCCGCTGCTCGACGGGCAGCGCGGCCAGCGATCCGAGCGCCAGCGCGACGGCCCGCCCGATCCGCGCACCGAAGGGGACGGGCTCGTCGGCCGCGTCCGGGTGCTCCGCGACGACCTCGTCGACCAGGCCGACCGCGGCCAGGTCGTAGGCGCCGATCCCCTGGGCCCGGGCCAGTTCCGCGGCGTGCTCGCCGTCCCGGTGGACGATCGCCGAGGCGCCCTCGGGCGGCAGCGGGGCGAGCCAGGCGTGCTCCGCCGCGATCACCCGGTCCGCGGGCAGCAGCGCGAGCGCCCCGCCGCCGGAGCCCTGGCCGAGCAGCACCGCGAGCACCGGGGTGCGCAGTGCGGTGAGCGTGCTGAGGCAGTGCGCGATCTCGACGGCGATCCCGTCGAGTTCGGCCTGCACGGAGAGTTCGGCGCCGGCGGTGTCGACGACCGTGACCAGCGGCAGCCCCAGCTGCTGGGCGGTGCGCGCGGTGCGCCGGACGGACCGCAGGTCGGCCGCGGTGAACGGGCGGTCGCCGCCGCGCTGCTGCCCGACCACCACGGCCGGGCTGCCGCCGAACACGGCGAGCGCCCGCAGCAGCGCGCCGCCCTCGCCGCCGGGGGAGCCCAGCGGGACGTACTCGTCGGCGGCGGCGTCCAGCAGCTCGCGGGTGCCGGGCCGGTCCGGGCGGCGGGTCCGGCGGACGGAGTCCCAGGCGTCCGCCGTGACGCCGGTGGGTGGCCCGCTCGGCGGCTGGGGCTGCGGGACGGGCGCGGCGCCCAGCACGGACAGCACCCGCAGCAGGTGGCCGCGCAGCTCCTGCGGCGGCAGCACGGCGTCGACCAGGCCGCGGGCGGCCAGCGTCTCGGACCGCTGCACCCCGGGCGGCAGCCGGACCCCGCGCAGCTCCTCGTAGACCCGCGGGCCGAGGAAGCCGAGCCGGGCACCGGGTTCGGCGGCGACGACGTGGCCGAGCGTGCCCCAGGAGGCGAACACCCCGCCCATGGTGGGGTTGCGCAGGTAGGTGAGGTACGGCAGGCCGGCGGCCTGGTGGGCCTGGACGGCCGCGGTGACCCGGACCATGCAGAGGAAGGCGGCCGAGCCCTCCTGCATCCGGGTGCCGCCGGAGACCGGCAGGGCGAGCACGGGGAGGCGTTCGGCGGTGGCGCGCTCCACCGCGCGGGTGATCCGTTCGGCGGTGGCCACACCGATCGAGCCGCCGAGGAAGCCGAATTCGGAGGCGATCAGCGCCACCGGTACCCCGTCGACCAGGGCCAGGCCGGTGGTGACGGCCTCGTCCAGGCCGGTGCGGGCGGCCGCCTTCGCCAGGGACGCGGTGTACGCGTCGTCGGCGCCCGGGTGCACCGCCGGTTCGTCCCAGCACCGGAAGCCGCCGGGGTCGGCCAGCATCCCGATCAGTTCGCCCGCGCTCGGACCCCGTTCCTCGCCCACGCCGCGCACCCCCCGTGTCGTGCGGGCGCCGCCGGCGCCCGTCGGGGCCCAGGGTACGGGCTGCGGCAGCGGCCGGCGGTGGCGACCCGGTGGGCCGTCACCGCCGGCCGCGGAGAGTGCCGCGGCGGCCGATCAGAAGTTGATCATGTGCCCGGCGAGACCGTGCACGGCCTCCTTGACCGCCTCGCCCAGCGTCGGGTGCGCGTGCACGTTGCGGGCGACCTCGTGCACCGTCAGGTCCCACTGCTGGGCCAGGGTCAGCTCCGGCAGCAGCTCGGTGACCTCGGGGCCGATCAGGTGGGCGCCGAGCAGCTCGCCGTACTTGTTGTCGCTGATCAGCTTGACGAAGCCGGCCGCGTCGCCGAGGCCGTGCGCCTTGCCGTTCGCGGTGAAGGGGAACTTCACCACCTTGACGTCGTAACCCTGCTCGCGGGCCTGCGCCTCCGTCCAGCCGAAGCTGGCGATCTGCGGCTGGCAGTACGTGGCGCGCGGGATCATCACGAAGTCGAGCTCCATGGTCTCCGCGCCCGCGATGGTCTCCGCCGCGATGACGCCCATCGACTCCGCCGCGTGCGCCAGCATCAGCTTGGCGGTGACGTCGCCGATCGCGTAGATGTGCGGCACGTTGGTGCGGCTGCGGCCGTCCACGGCGATCGCGCCGCGCTCGGTCAGCTTCACACCCGTGACCTCCAGGCCGTAGCCCTGGGTGCGCGGCGCGAAGCCGATCGCCTGGAGCACCTTGTCGGCCTCCAGCACCTTCTGCGCGCCGTTCTGGGTGACGGTCACCCGGACCTTGGCGTTCGGGTCCGAGTCGTCGATCGCGTCGACCCGGGTCGACGTCAGCACCTCGATGCCGAGCCGCTTGTACCGCTTCGCCAGCTCCGCCGAGACGTCCGCGTCCTCCAGCGGCACCATCCGGTCCAGGAACTCGACGATCGTCACCTTCACGCCGTAGTTGTGCAGCACGTACGCGAACTCGACGCCGATCGCGCCGGCACCCGCGATGATGATGCTCTCCGGCAGGGTGTCGGTGAGGATCTGCTCCTCGTAGGTCACCACCCGGTCGCTCAGCGAGGTGCCCGGCAGCAGCCGCGTGGTGGCGCCCGCCGCGATGATGCAGTGGTCGAACGTCACCGTCTCGACGCCGCCCGCGGTCAGCGAGACCTGCAGGGTGTGGTCGTCGACGAAGGTGCCCCAGCCGTCGAACTCGGTGATGCCGTTCTTCTTCGTCAGGTAGTGGATGCCGGCCACCCGGCCCTCCGCGACCTTGCGGCTGCGCAGGAACGCCTCGCGGTAGTCGAAGCTGACGCTGCCCTCGACCTTGATGCCGAAGGTCTTGGCCTCCTTGGTGAAGATGTGCGCCAGCTCGGCGTTGCGCAGCAGCGCCTTCGAGGGGATGCAGCCGACGTTCAGGCAGACGCCGCCCCAGTACTTGGTCTCGATGACCGCCGTGCGAAGCCCGAGCTGCGCGGACCGGACCGCGGCGGTGTAGCCGCCCGGGCCGGCACCCAGGACCACGACGTCGAAGTGTGAGCTCATGAGCCACACGATAGACCTCGCCGGCGCGCCACGGGCGGGCCGGTGCCGGCCGCCCGATCCGTCACCGGCCGCCCTCCGGTGGCATGCTGGGAGAGGCCGTGCGCCCCGCCGGACGGGGGCACCGGAGCGGCCGAGGGAGCAGCCGAGGGCCCGCAAGGGGGTACCCGATGAGCCCGTCCGCAAGGCTTGCCGCACTGCCGTGCGGCCGGCGCGCCAAGTGGGTGGTGCTGGCGTTCTGGCTGGTGCTGCTGATCGTCGCCGTGCCGCTGGCCGGCAAGCTCACCGACGCCGAGGACAACGAGGCCAGCAGCTGGCTGCCCGGCAACGCCGAGTCCACCCAGGTGCTGAACGAGCAACGCGCCTTCTTCCCCGTCGACATCGCCCAGGCCGTGGTCGTCTACCAGAACGACAGCGGCATCACCCCGGCCAACAAGGCCGAGGCGGTCAGGGACGCCGCGGCCTTCGCCGTCGCCCCGCACGTCCGCGGGCCGGTGGTCGGACCGCAGGTCTCCGCCGACGGCAAGGCCATGCAGACCGTGGTGCCCGTCGACATCGGCACCGGCGGCTGGAAGGACCTGCAACCCGCCGTCGACAGCCTGCGCGCCACCGCCGCCGAGAACAGCGACGGCATGACCACGCACGTCACCGGCCCGGCCGGCGTCGGCGCCGACCAGGCCGAGGCCTTCGCCGGCATCGACAGCACCCTGCTCTTCGCCACCATCACCGTGGTGATCGTGCTGCTGCTGCTCACCTACCGCAGCCCGGTGCTCTGGCTGCTGCCGCTGCTGTCCGCCGGCGCCGCCCTGATCGTCGCCGAGGCCGTCATCTACGTGCTGGCCGCGCACGCCGGCCTCACCGTCAACGCGCAGAGCGCCGGCATCCTGATCGTCCTCGTGCTCGGCGCGGGCACCGACTACGCCCTGCTGCTCACCGCCCGTTACCGGGAGGAACTGCGCCGCCACGAGGACCGCCACGAGGCGATGGCGCTCGCCCTGCACCGGGCCGGCCCGGCCATCCTGGCCAGCTCGGTCACCGTGGTCGCCTCGATGCTCTGCCTGCTGGTCGCCGAGATGAACTCCACCAGCGGCCTCGGCCCGGTCTGCGCGATCGGCGTGCTCGTCGCGCTCGGTGCCATGCTCACCCTGCTGCCCGCCGCCCTGGTGATCGTCGGCCGCTGGGTGTTCTGGCCGGTCCGCCCCGCGTACGGCACCCCCGAGCCCACCAAGACCGGCCGCTGGGCGCACATCGGCGCCTGGATCGGCCGCCGCCCCCGCAAGGTCTGGACGGGCACCGCCCTGGCGCTCGCCATCTGCAGCCTCGGCCTGATCGCGCTGAACGCCACCGGGCTCTCCACCGCCGGCACCTTCACCGGCAAACCGGACTCCGTGGTCGGCCAGCAGGTCCTCGCCGAGCACTTCCCCGGCGGCACCGGAGCACCGCTCACCATCGTGAGCACCGCCGCCTCCGGGGAACGCGTCCGGACCGTCGCCACCTCCACCGAGGGCATCGCCGGCGCCACCCCCGTGCTCGCCAAGAACGGCCAGGCGCTCTTCCAGGCCACCCTCACCGACCCGCCGGACAGCCAGGCCGCCAAGGACACCGTCGACCGGGTCCGGGCCAACGTCCACGCCCTGCCGGAGGCCGACGCCAAGGTCGGCGGCAACACCGCGGTCGTCCTCGACGCCGGGCGCGCCGCCGGCAACGACAACAGGGTGATCATCCCGCTGGTGCTGGTCGTGGTGCTGGCCGTGCTGGCGATCCTGCTGCGGGCCGTGGTCGCCCCGCTGGTGCTGATCGGCACGGTGGTGCTCTCCTACACCGCCGCGCTCGGCATCAGCGCCTTCGTCTTCACGCACGGCTTCCACTTCGAGGGCGAGGACAACGCCTTCCCGCTGTTCGTCTTCGTCTTCCTGGTGGCGCTGGGCATCGACTACAACATCTTCCTGATGACCCGCGTCCGCGAGGAGTCGCTGCACCGCGGCACCAGAGCCGGCGCGGTCGCCGGCCTGGCCGCCACCGGCGGCGTCATCACCTCGGCCGGCCTGATCCTCGCCGCCACCTTCGGCGTCCTCGGCACCCTGCCCGTCGTGGGCTTCGCCGAGATCGGCTTCGCGGTCGCCCTCGGCGTCCTGCTGGACACCCTGGTCGTCCGCTCCGTCCTCGTCACCGCCCTCACCATGGACCTCGACCGCCACATGTGGTGGCCCAGTCCCCTCAGCCGCAGACCCACCCCCACAGGGGAAGGCCAACCCGTAGGGGCGCGGGGGACGACGAACCCATAGAGCACCCGTAGAGCAGGGGGAAGGCGAACCCCCAGGGGCGCGTGGGGGCACCTCCCGGCCTCCACGCGCCCCTGTGGTGCTGCCCCGGGCGCCTGCTACTGCTCCAGGGCGAGCACCTCGCGGAGGACCGAGGTCAGGACGGCCTCCGGGTCGCCGACCGGGCCGGTGGAGCGCCAGGCCACGAAGCCGTCCGGGCGGACGAGCACCGCGCCGTCGGCCCCGACCCCGTACGTACCGGCCCAGTCGGTGCCCTCCTCGGGCTCCAACTCCAGCTCGGTGCCGACCCGGTAGCCCGTCAGCGGGACACCGAGCCGCTTCGCGGCGAGCTCGCCCGCCTCGTGCCAGGCGTCCGCCGCCGGCCCGGCCAGCAGCACCGGCACCGTCTCGAACAGGTCCAGCGTGGAGACCCGCACCCCGGCCCGCCGCACCCACACGTGCGGCGCCCGGCCGCCCGGCGAACCGTCCGCCGCGAGCTTCTCCGGCACCGCCGGGCCGTCCGCGTCGGCACCGACCACCGCACCCAGCGGGTAGCGGTAGCCCAGCACCACCGACAGCACGTTGTTCTGCCGTCCGGTGCCCGGTGACACGTCGTAGCCCGGGTGCTTGTGCTCCGCGGAGCGGGCCGTCGCCCGGGCGGCGGTCGCCTCCGCGACCGGCCGGCGCTCCCGCCCGTACGACTGCAGCAGCCGCGGCCCGGCCCAGCCGCCGAGCACCGCCGCGAGCTTCCACGCCAGGTTGTGCGCGTCCTGGATGCCGGTGTTGGAGCCGAACGCACCCGTCGGCGACATCTCGTGCGCCGAGTCGCCCGCCAGGAAGACCCGGCCGACCGAGTACCGCTCCGCCACCCGCTGCGCCGCGTGCCAGGGAGCCCGGCCGGTGACCTCCACGTCGAGGTCCGGCACCCCGGCGGCCGCGCGGATCGCCGCCGCGCACCGGGCGTCGGTGAACTCCTCCAGCGCCTCGCCGTTCTCCGGGTGCCACGGCGCGTGGAAGACCCAGTGCTCGCGGTTGTCGACCGGCAGCAGCGCGCCCGCGCCCCGAGGGTCGGTCAGGTAGCAGGCGATGAAACGCCGTTCGCCGACCACGTCGGCGAGCCCCTTCGACCGGAAGGTGATGCTGATGTTGTGGAAGAGGTCGCCGGGACCGGTCTGGCCGATGCCGAGCGCCTCCCGGATCGGGCTGCGCGGACCGTCGGCGGCCACCAGGTACTGCGCCCGGACGGTCTCCTCCTCGCCCGTCCCCCGGTTGCGGATCAGCGCCGTCACTCCGTCGGCGTCCTGCTCGAAGGAGACCAGCTGCGTCCCGAAGCGGATGTCACCGGTCAGCCGGCGGGCGTACTCCAGCAGCACCGGCTCCAGGTCGTTCTGGCTGCACAGGCACCAGCCGGTCGGGCTGAACCTCTTCAGCGCGCCGCCCGGGTCGATCTCCTTGAACAGCCACTCCTGGTCGTCGCCCGAGAGGGTGTCGGCCTGCAGGATGCCGTGGTTCTCCGCCAGCACCGAGGCGGCCTCCTTGACGGCGGACTCCACGCCCGCCACCCGGAACAGCTCCATCGTCCGCACGTTGTTGCCGCGTCCGCGCGGATGGTGCGAGGTGGCCGCGTGCTTCTCCACCAGCAGGTGCGGCACCCCCAGCCTTCCCAGGAACAGCGAGGTGGACAGCCCCACCAGGGAGCCGCCCACGATCAGGACGGGCAGCCGGCCGTCGGCGGTTGGGTTCATCTGTGACTCCAGTCGTTCGAAGGGCCCGACACCCAATGTCCCTGTCATTCGTCCGTGCCCGCGCGGCCGGTTGCGCCCATGGCCGCGCCTTTTCGCCCGGATGGGTTCCTGCCCTCGCACGATCGGTGACGGACCGCCACGATCGAGCTCAGTCCTCGTGACCGGACCATGCCCGGCCGCCGTCGGCGGCACCGGGCCGGGCACGCGACCGCACGGCCGAACCCCGCCCCCGCGGGCCGCAGGCCGACCCCCACACCCGCCGCCGTTCCACCACGGCCGCGCGACGACACGTCCCTTCGAGCAGACGAGTGATGATGACGACCCTCACCGAACCCGTGACCGACGCCCACCCTGCCGCCCTCGCCGTCCCCCGCCTGCGCGTCGTCCTCATGTGCGACGTCATGGACGGCGCCCAGGAGAAGTTCCTGACGGCCTATGAGCAGCTGCGCCACCAGGTCGCCGCCGTGCCCGGCCACGTGAGCGACCAGCTCTGCCAGTCCATCGAGGACCCCTCCCAGTGGCTGATCACCAGCGAGTGGGAGAGCGCCCAGCCCTTCCTCTCCTGGGTCGACAGCGAGGCCCACCGCGAGATGGTCAAGCCGCTGCACGGCTGCGTCCGCGACACCCGCTCGCTGCGGTTCAGCATCATGCGGGAGACCGCCGGCGACCACACCTACGACTTCGCGGCGCCGGTCTCCGACGGCATCGTCCGACACGCCCTCACCTTCACGGTGAAGCCCGGCACCGAGAAGAAGGTCGCCGGGATCCTCGCCGGCTACACCTCGCCCAAGGCCCAGGTGGACGAGCGGACCCGGCTGCTGCGCACCTCGCTCTTCATGCAGGGCAACCGGGTCGTCCGCGCGGTCGAGGTGGCCGGTGACCTCGGCGCGGCGCTGCGGCACGTCGCCCAGCAGCCCGAGGTGCGGGCCGTCGAGGAGGCCATCAACCCCTACCTGGAGGAGGCCCGGGACCTCGGCAACCCGGAGTCCGCCCGCGCCTTCTTCATGCGCGCCGCACTGCCCGCGGTGCACCGCGTCGCCGCCCCCGACGCGCCGACCGCGCCCGTCCGCCGGTACGCGCTGCGCTACCCGGTGAAGACCGGATGCGGCAGCTCGGTCGTCGGCCTGTTGGCCCGTCAGGACCGCCAGGTCGTCGAGGAGGGCTCGCCGCTCGTCGCGAGCACCCTCTTCCACCGCGACGACGTGGTCGTCCGCGTCATCGACTTCGCCGGGCCGGCCGACGCAGACCCCGCCACCGCCCTCGGCATCGCCGGACCGCGCGCCGCCGGCGTGCTGGCCCGCCTGCTGGAGCTCGACGAGCACCACGACCTGCGGACCTCCGCGGGCATCGGCCGCTTCCTCGCCGACTGCACCATGCAGCCCGTCACCGACCGCTCCTCCCAGGACGCCTGAGCGTCCACGCACCCGGGGCGGCCAGCCCGCCCCCGGCCCCCATCCCTGCAATGCCTTCTGGAGGCAGCAACCATGACCACCAAGTTCCCACGCATCGTGCACGTCGACGACGCGCCGCCGAACACCCGACGCGGCGGCGACCTGCGCGCCATGCTCACCCCGACGACGGTGGGAGCCACCAGCGGCTTCATGGGAATGGCGATCGTGCAGCCCGGCGACCGGATCGCCGAGCACTACCACCCGTACTCCGAGGAGTTCGTGCTGGTGGTCAGGGGCGAGCTGGAGGTCGACCTCGACGGGGAGCCGTTCCGGCTCAGCCCCGACAACGGCCTGCTGATCCCGATGAACGTGCGCCACCGGTTCCGCAACGTCGGCTCCACCGAGGCCCGCCTGGTCTTCCACCTCGGCCCGCTCGCACCGCGGCCCGAGCTCGGCCACGTCGACACCGAGGAGACCCCGGCGCCGCCGGAACCGGCCGAGGCCGTCTCATGACACGGCGGGTGGTGGTCACCGGTCTCGGTGTCGTCGCGCCCGGCGGCGTCGGGGTCCCCGCCTTCTGGGACCTCCTCACCGCCGGCCGCACCGCGACCCGCGGGATCACCTTCTTCGACCCGGCCGGATTCCGCTCCCGGATCGCCGGCGAGTGCGACTTCGACCCGTACGCGGCCGGCCTGGACGCCGAGGAGGTGGCCCGCTCGGACCGGTACATCCAGTTCGCGCTGGCCGCCGCCGCGGAGGCCGTCCGCGACGCCGGGCTCGACCTCGGCGCCGAGGACCCCTGGCGGATCGGCGTCTCCCTCGGCACCGCCGTCGGCGGCACCACCCGGCTGGAGCACGACTACGTCGGCGTCAGCGCGAACGGCGCCCGGTGGGACGTCGACCACCGCGGCGCCGCGCCGCACCTGCAGCGGGCCTTCACCCCCGCCACGCTCGCCTCCGCGGTCGCCGAGCGCACCGGCGCGCACGGCCCGGTGCAGACGGTCTCCACCGGCTGCACCTCCGGGCTGGACGCCGTCGGCTACGCCCTGCAGGCCGTCGAGGACGGGCGGGTCGACGTCTGCATCGCCGGTGCCTCCGACTCGCCGATCTCCCCGATCACCGTCGCCTGCTTCGACGCCATCAAGGCGACCTCGGCGCGCAACGACGACCCGGAGCACGCCTCCCGGCCGTTCGACGCCAGCCGGGACGGCTTCGTCCTCGGCGAGGGCGGCGCCGTGCTGCTGCTGGAGGAGTACGAGCACGCCAAGCGGCGCGGCGCCCGGATCATCTGCGAACTCGGCGGCTTCGCCACCTTCGGCAACGCCTACCACATGACCGGTCTCACCCAGGAGGGCCGGGAGATGTCGGAGGCGATCGACCGGGCCCTCGACCACGCCCGGGTGAACGCCTCCGACGTCGACTACGTCAACGCGCACGGCTCCGGCACCAAGCAGAACGACCGGCACGAGACCGCCGCCGTCAAGCGCTCGCTCGGCGCCCACGCGTACGAGACGCCGATGAGTTCCATCAAGTCGATGGTCGGGCACTCGCTCGGCGCCATCGGCGCGATCGAACTGGTCGCCTGCGCCCTGGCGTTGAAGCACGGCGTCGTTCCGCCCACCGCCAACTACGAGACCCCGGACCCGGAGTGCGACCTGGACTACGTCCCGAGGACGGCCCGGGAGCTGCCGCTGCGGCACGTGCTCTCGGTCGGCAGCGGCTTCGGCGGCTTCCAGTCCGCGGTCGTGCTCAGCAGAGAGGGGGCACGGACATGACGTCCGACCCGCCCGACCGGCGGACGGTGGTGACCGGCATCGGGGTGATCGCACCCAACGGTGTCGGCACCGACGACTTCTGGAAGGCCACCCGCGAGGGCGCCAGCGTGCTCGGCCCGATCACCCGCGAGGGCTGCGGGCAGATGCCGCTGCGCGTCGCCGGACAGGTCGGCGGCTTCGACGCCGAGGCCGCCGTCGAGGGCCGCTACCTCGTCCAGACCGACCGGTTCACGCACTACGCGATGGCGGCCGCCGACCTCGCCCTGGAGGACGCGCGGCTGCGGCCCGACGAGAACTCGCCGTTCGCCACCGGCGTCGTCACCGCGGCCGGCTCCGGCGGCGGCGAGTTCGGCCAGCGCGAGCTGCAGAACCTGTGGGGCCAGGGCCCCCGGTTCGTCGGCCCGTACCAGTCGATCGCCTGGTTCTACGCCGCCAGCACCGGCCAGATCTCCATCCGCGGCGGCTTCAAGGGGCCCTGCGCCGTGGTGGCCAGCGACGAGGCCGGCGGCCTCGACGCGCTGGCGCACGCGGCGCGCACCATAACCAGGGGCGCGGACGCGGTCGTGGTCGGCGGTGCGGAGGCACCGCTGGCGCCGTACTCGATGGTCTGCCAGCTCGGCTACCCCGAGCTCAGCCTCGGCGACGACCCCTCCACCGCCTACCTGCCGTTCAGCCCGGAGGCGAGCGGGTTCGTACCGGCCGAGGGCGGCGCCATGTTCGTCCTGGAGGACGAACGGGCCGCCCGCCGGCGCGGAGCCCGGATCCGGGCCGAACTCGCCGGACACGCCGCCACCTTCACCGGGGCGTCGCGCTGGGCCGAGTCCCGCGAGGGCCTCGCGCACGCGATCCGCGCCGCCCTGGAGCAGGCCCGCTGTGCCCCCGACGAGGTCGACGTGGTCTTCGCCGACGCCCTCGGCGTCCCGGAGGCCGACCACGCCGAGGCACTGGCCCTCGCCGACGTGCTCGGCGAGCACGCCTCCCGGGTGCCCGTCACGGCACCCAAGGCCGGCACCGGACGCGCCTACTGCGGCGCCCCGCTGCTGGACGCCGCGGCGGCCGTGCTCGCCATGGAACAGGGCTTCGTCCCGCCCACGCCGAACGTCACCGGCACGGCGTACGACCTCGACCTGGTCTGCGGCTACGGCCGCACCGCCCAGCTGCGCACCGCCCTGGTGCTCAGCCGCGGACTGATGGGCTCCAACGCCGCCCTGGTGCTGCGTGCCGGCCGGCCGTCCTGACCGGCTGCCGGATGCCCCCGACCCACAGGAGACACCGATGACCCACGTCCTCACGTACGACGAGCTGGCCGCCCTGATCAAGGGCCGGGCCGGGATCGCCGTCGACCCGCTCGACCTGGAGCGCCCCGGCGCGACCTTCGAGGAGTTCGGCGTCGACTCGCTCGCCCTGCTCGGCATCGTCGGCGAGCTGGAGAACACCTACGCCACCCCCATCACCCCCGGCGCGGAGATGTCCAAGACCCCGCAGGACTTCCTCGACGCCGTCAACGCCTCTGCCACGACGGGAGCCTGACCCCATGCCCGGCCACACGGACAACGAGATCCTCATCAACGCCCCCCTCGACCTCGTCTGGGACGTCACCAACGACCTGGAGGGCTGGCCCCAGCTGTTCAGCGAGTACGCGACCGTCGAGGTGCTCGACCGCGAGGGCCCGAAGACGACCTTCCGGCTGACCATGCACCCCGACGAGAACGGCACCGTCTGGAGCTGGGTCTCCGAGCGGGAGACCGACCGGCAGGGGCTGACCGTCCGGGCCCGCCGCGTCGAGCCCGGCCCCTTCGAGTTCATGAACATCCGGTGGGAGTACACCGAGCACCCCGGCGGCACCCTGATGCGCTGGATCCAGGACTTCGCGATGAAGCCCACCGCACCGGTCGACGACCACGGCATGACCAACCACATCAACCGCAACTCGCGGATCCAGATGGAACTCATCAAGGAGAAGGTCGAACTGCGGGCGGGCGTGCGGTGAGCGGGACGTACCGCTCGCTCATCGTCGCCCGGATGCGGCCCGGCTCCGGCGACGACATCGCGGGCATCTTCGCCGACTCCGACCGCGGTGAACTGCCGCACCTGATCGGGGTCACCGGCCGCAGCCTGTTCCAGTTCGAGGACCTCTACCTGCACCTCATCGAGGCGGACCGGCCGCCCGGGCCCTCCGTCGCCCAGCACGTGAAGCACCCCGAGTTCCAGCTCGTCAGCGACCGGCTCACCGCGCACGTCCAGGCGTACGACCCGGCCACCTGGCGGGAGCCGAAGGACGCGATGGCGCGTGAGTTCTACCGGTGGGAGCGGCCCGCGGGCTGATCCACCGCCAACGCCAGGGCGCCGGCCGATCACCATCGGGCCGGCGCCCTGGCGTTGCCGCGTCCGCCGGCCGCTGCCCGCTGCCCGCTGCCCGCAGCCCGGTGCCCGGTTGCGGTGCAGGGACCGGTGGTGGGCGCACGCCGAGGCCCGCCGGCGAGGTGCCGGCGGGCCTCGGGGGAGGGGGCGGAGCGCGTCAGCCCCCGACGACGCTCTCGAAGGCGTGCAGGTACGGGTTGACCGGGCGGACCTCGTCGACCCGCAGGCCGGCCTCGGACATCAGGCCCAGCATGCTCTCCCGGGTGTGCTTGGCACCGCCGACGTTGAGCAGCAGCAGCAGGTCCATCGCGGTGGTGAAGCGCATCGAGGGGCTGTCGTCGACCAGGTTCTCGACCACCACCACCCGGGCGCCCGGGCGGGCCGCACCCACCACGTTCGCCAGCGTGCGGCGGGTGGACTCGTCGTCCCACTCCAGGATGTTCTTGATCAGGTAGAGGTCGGCCTGCACCGGGATCTCCACCCGGCAGTCGCCCGGCACCAGGCGGGCCCGGTCGGCCAGCGCGCCGCCCGGCCGCAGCCGCGGATCGGCGTCCGCGACCACCTGCGGCAGGTCGAGCAGCGTGCCGTGCAGGTGCGGGTGCTTCTCCAGCAGCCCGGCCAGCGCGAGGCCCTGGCCGCCGCCGATGTCCACCACCGTGGAGACGCCCTCCAGGTTGTCCAGGAAGGCCACCAGGTCGGCGGCGGACTGCCGGCTGGAGCTGCTCATCGCCTTGTCGAAGACCTTCGCGGACTCGCCCGCGTCGTCGTGCAGGTACTGGAAGAACTCCTTGCCGAACATCTCGGGGAAGATGTTGCGGCCGGTGCGGACGGCCTCGTCCAGCCGGGGCCAGGCCTGCCACGTCCAGGGCTCGGTGCACCACAGCGAGATGTAGCGCAGGCTGTTGGGGGCGTCCTCGCGCAGCATCCGGGACATGTCGGTGTGCGCGAAGCGGTCGTCGTCCGTCTCCGTGAAGATCCCGTAGCTGGCGAGCGCCCGCATCAGCCGACGCAGCGGCTTGGGCTCCACCTTCAGCTCGGCGGCCAGGTCGCGGACGGCCGTCGGGTTCTCGCCGAGCGCGTCGGCGACACCGAGCTGCGCCGCGGCGCGGATCGCCGCGGCGCAGGCGGCGCCGAAGACGAGCTCGCGCAGGCGCATCACCGCGGGCGGGGACGGGGACTGGGTGCTGGCGGACATGGAACCGCCTTTCGTACGGGGGCCGGGGGGCCCGGGGAGGAGGGTCTGCGGTCGGTGCGGGGAGTTGCTCGGGCGAGGGCTCAGCAGCGGCCGGCCGGCTCGGAGACGCCGCAGGTGTTGCGGGCGAAGGTGTTGCCGGTGCCCGTGTCGCGGTCGGCCAGGTCCGCGGGGCCGTTGTCGGCCAGTACGTTCCCGGTGACGCTGATCCGGTTGTTGGGCGTGCCGGTCACGCTCGGGAAGAGCACCACGCCGCCGGACATCGGCGAGTCGCCGCGGTTGCCCTCGATCTGGTTGCCGGACACCACGGAGTCCTCGGCGCCGGTGAAGAGGATGCCGGTGCCCTGGATGAAGGCCAGCCGCGGGTTCTGCGGGCAGTACTTGTTGTTCTCGTGGACGTAGTTGCGGTTGACGCTGATCGCGCCCGGCTTGGGCGAGCCCTCGTCGCCGACCACGAAGACGCCGCCGCAGTTGCCGCTGATGTCGTTGGCGTCCACCGCCAGCGTCCGGGCGCGCCGGACGACCACGCCGATCCGGTTGCCGGACAGCCGGTTGCCGCGGATCACGGTGCCCTGGGTGTCGATGGCACCGCCCTCGTGGGCCACCGAGTTGGCGAGGAAGATGCCCGCCTGCACGTTGTCGGCGGCCTCGTTGCCGGTCAGCGTGGCCCGGATCGACTTCTCCTGGCTGATGCCCTGGTTGCCGTTGTGGAAGGCACCGACGTCCATGATCCGCAGGTGGTCGGTGTTGGAGGCGTCGATGCCGTTCATCCGGTAGCCGGAGACGGTCAGCGAGCCGATCCGGACGTTGTTCACCTTCTGGTCGTCCGTGCCGGCCACGCAGATGCCGTGGCCCGCGGTGGCGCAGGCGTTCCCGGTCTGCGCCGGGTCCGGGACGAGGACGGTCGACGGACCGACCCCGCGCAGGGTGATGTCCGAACGGGTGATCAGCACGCTCTCGTGGTACGTGCCGGGCATCAGCTGGACGGTGCTGCCCGGAGCGGCCGCGTCGACCGCCTTCTGGATGGACTCGCCGGGGAGGACGGTGCGCATCGAGGACGCGGCCTGGGCGGGCGGGACCGCCCCCAGGCTCGCGACCAGGGCGGCGAGGCCGCCGGCGAGGTAGTGGGTCCGTCGCATGGACATGGAACTGGGGCCTGCTTTCGGGGGGTACAGGGTCGGGCGGGCGCCGGGATCGGCGCGCCCGGCGTGGGGGTGCGGGGCTGTGGAGTGTGGGGGTGCGGGGGTTCGCGCGGTGGGGGTCGTGGGGCCGCAGGTGCCGTGGGGGACAAGGGGTGTGGGGTCATGTGGAGGTGGCGCGCCGTGCGCGGGGCGGAGGGCACGGGGCGTGGGGGAGCGCAGGGAGCCTCCGTCCCCCGAAGCTAGGACCGCCCCAGGGGGCCCGCCACTCGGGTGGGCGGTTCGGTGACGTTCCCTCACCTGACGGAGTGGCGCATGTGGCTGACCGTCATGCACACGGGCCCGCCCCGACCGTCCCCGCCGCCGTTCCGGTCGGCGTCGCTCCGCGCAGCCGGGCGGGGCCGGTGGCGGAATGCCCGTTCCCGAAGGGCGGACACCCCGGAGGTCGGTCGGTGCGCAGCGCCGTACCGCGGAGGGGCGGCGGGCGGGGGCGTGCCACCGGGACCCGTCCGGCCCCGGCGTCGACCGCGTCCCGGGTGAGGAGCCGGGCACCGGGCTGCGCACCGGCCTGCCGTGACCGGGGCAGCCCCGGTGCGGTGGCCCAGGGCCGATCGGGCGACCGCCGCGGAAGTTTCCGGAGGCCGTGCGGCGGCAGGGCGAGCGCGCCCCGCGGGGCGCCCGGACGGGGCGGCCGAAGGGCAGCCCCCGGGCACCGGTGCGACCATCGTGGGCAGGGGCGCGACCTTCGGAAGGTGCCGCTGATGCATGCCTCGCGGGCGACCGCCCGGCAGTACCGGTCCCACAGCAGGCCCACGGGCCGGCCCGTACGGGCGCGGCTGCTGGCCGCCCCGCTGCTCGCCCTGACCCTCGCGGGCACCGCCGCCTGCAGCGGGTCCGGCGGCGATCCCGCCCCGGCCTCCGCCCCGGCACCCGCCTCCTCCGGCAGCCCCACGGCCCCCGCGCCGCTGCCGACCTCCGAGGACCTCCGCGGCGCGCTGCTCACCACCGAGGACCTCGGCCCGGCCTTCGCCGAGACCCTCCCGGCCGACGGTGCCGAGGACCAGGGCACCAGCGGCTGCCCGCTGCTCACGGAGATCCTCAACGGGCAGGGCGAGCCGCCGCCCGGCGCCGTCCGCGAGCAGACCGAGTTCACCACCGCCGAGTCCAGCCCCTACCTCGGCGAGTCGCTGCTCACCGAGGAGCAGGGCGCGCTGGCGGACGACCACGCCAAGGTCGCCGAGGCGCTCCGCACCTGCGAGGCGCTCACCTTCACCGGCGACTCGACCTCCGTCACCTTCACCCTCACCCCGATACGCTTCGGCGGGCTGGCGACCACGGCGGTGCGGATGGACGGCGTCGTCGACGGGGTACTGCTCAACGGCTATCTGGCCGTGGAGCAGATCGGTCCGGCCGTCCTCACCTTCTGGTACTTCCAGGCCGGCGGGGCCTCCGCCCAACTCGCCGACGAGGTCTACCGCGCCGCTGCCGCCAAGGTCCTCCAGGTGCTGGTCGAGGGCGACGTGGCGAGCGGGTCGGCCGCGGCCGCCGGTGTCTGAGTGGGCGTCAATCCGGCCGGTCGGGGCGGCAGGAGGCGGTGGACCGCCGTCGTCGTCAGCGCGGCGGTCGTCCCCGTCCTGGGTGCCGGAGCCGCCGCGGGCGGCCTCCCGATCGGCCAGACCCGGACGGGCCGGGCGACCTGGTACGAGGACGCCGGCACCGGCGCCTGCGGAACGGCGATCGACGCCGCGACCGAGGACCTCGCCGCCGTTCCCGCCGCCTGGTGGACAGCCGCCGACCCGAACGCCGACCCGCTCTGCGCAGGCGTCTCGGTGCAGGTCGACTACCGGGGGCGGACCATCACCGTCCCGGTCAGGGACCAGTGCCCCGGTTGCCCGGCCGAACAGCTCGACCTCAGCCGGCCCGCCTTCCAACGGCTCGCCGACCTCGGCCTCGGCGTCCTCGACGGGATCACCTGGAAGTTCGTCGACTCCGGCCGTGGCGGCGGCGGTGGTGGAGGCGGCGGCGGGGGTACCGGAGGTGCGCGGGAGTCCGGACACGTTCGCGAACTTCCGGCGGGGGCCGGTGCCCCGGCGGCAGGATGAGCGGAGAGACGGTTCCGATCAGCACCGAGGAGACAGGCCATGGGTCCGGTCGACGAGTTCCGCGCGGCCCGCGACGTCCTGCTGCGCCACCGCACCGATTACGACGCCGCCCGCCGGGAGTTCCGCTGGCCGCGGCCGACGGCCTTCAACTGGGCGCTCGACTGGTTCGACCGGATCGCCGAGGGCAACGACCGGCGGGCGCTCTGGGTGATCGACGACGACGGCACCGAACACACCCGTACCTTCCGCGAGATGGCGCACCGCTCCGACCGGGTGGCCAACCACCTGCGGGCGCTCGGCCTGCGGCGCGGCGACCGGATGCTCGTCATGCTGGGGAACGTGCCGGAGCTGTGGGAGACCATGCTCGGGGCGATGAAGCTCGGCGTGGTGGTCATCCCGGCCACCCTGCTGCTCAGCGCCGACGACCTGCGCGACTGGCTGGAGCGCGGCCGGGTGCGCGCCGTGGTCGCCGCCGCCGAGGTCGCGGACCGCTTCACCGGCCTGCCCGGCGCCGATCTGCGGATCGCGGTGGGCGGCGAGCCCGAGGGCTGGCACCGGTACGCCGACGCGGACGGCGCCGCCGACACCTTCGAGCCGGACGGCGAGACCCCGGCGGACGATCCGTTGCTGCTCTACTTCACCTCGGGCACCACCTCCCGGCCGAAGCTGGTGGAGCACACCCACACCTCGTACCCGGTCGGGCACCTGTCGACGATGTACTGGATCGGGCTGCAGCCGGGGGACGTCCACCTCAACATCTCCTCGCCGGGCTGGGCCAAGCACGCGTGGAGCAACCTCTTCGCGCCGTGGAACGCCGAGGCGACCGTGCTGGTGCTCAACCACGCCCGCTTCGACGCGGACCGGCTGCTGGAGGTGCTGGAGCGCTGCGGCGTCACCACGCTGTGCGCGCCGCCGACGGTGTGGCGGATGCTGATCCAGGCCGACCTGACCTCCCGACAGCTGTCCCTGCGGGAGCTGGTGGCCGCGGGCGAGCCGCTCAACCCGGAGGTCGTCGAGCAGGTGCGCAAGGCCTGGGGGCTGACCGTCCGGGACGGCTTCGGACAGACCGAGACCACCGCGCAGATCGGCAACAGCCCCGGCCAGCCGGTGAAGCCGGGTTCGATGGGCCGTCCGCTGCCCGGCTACCACGTCGCCCTGCTGGACGCCGAGGGCAACCGCGCGGAGGAGGGCGAGCTCAGCCTCGACCTGGCCCGCCGCCCGGCCGGGCTGATGCGCGGCTACGCGGGCGACGAGGAGAAGACCGCCGAGGCGATGCGCGACGGCCACTACCGCACCGGCGACGTCGCCTCGCAGGACGCGGACGGCTACGTCACCTACGTCGGCCGCGCCGACGACGTGTTCAAGGCGAGCGACTACCGGATCTCGCCGTTCGAGCTGGAGAGCGTGCTGATCGAGCACCCGGCCGTGGCGGAGGCCGCGGTGGTGCCCTCGCCGGACCCGGTGCGGCTCGCGGTGCCCAAGGCGTTCGTCGTCCTGGTGCAGGGCCGGGAGCCGAGCGCCGACCTGGCCTGCGACATCCTGCGCTTCACCCGCGAGCGGCTGAGCGCCTACAAGCGGATCAGGCGGCTGGAGTTCGCCGGCCTGCCGAAGACGATCTCCGGCAAGATCCGCCGGGTGGAGCTGCGGCAGCACGAGCAGCAGCACGGCGAGCGGCGGAACCCGAACGAGTACTGGGAGTCGGACTTCCCGTCGCTGAAGGACCCCCGCTGAAGGGCTGAACGCGGCGAGGGCCGAACACGGCCGAGGGCCCGCCCGGTCGGGGTGACCGGGCGGGCCCTCGGCGTGCCGGACGGCGTCCGGCTCAGCGGGCGGTCATCCGCAGCGCGCCGTCCATCCGGACGGTCTCGCCGTTGAGGTAGTCGTGCTCGGCGATCATGGTGACCAGGCGGGCGTACTCCTCCGGGCGGGCGAGACGCTGCGGGAAGGTCACGCTCGCGGCCAGGCCGGCCCGGACCTCGTCGCTGAAGCCGGCCATCATCGGGGTGTCCACGATGCCGGGGGCGATGGTGACCACGCGGATGCCGAACTGGGCGAGGTCGCGGGCGGCGGTGATGGTCATGCCCGCCACGCCGGCCTTGGAAGCGGCGTAGGCGATCTGGCCGACCTGGCCCTCGAAGGCCGCGATCGAGGCGGTGTTGACGATCAGGCCGCGCTGGCCGTTCTCGTCGGCGCCGTGCTTCGCGATCGCCTCCGCGGCGAGCCGCATCACGTTGAAGGTGCCGAGCAGGTTCACGTTCAGGACCGCGCGGAACAGGTCGAGGTCGTGCGGGCCCTTGCGGCCCAGGACGCGGGCCGAGGGGGCGATGCCGGCGCAGTTGACGGCCAGCCGCAGCTCGGCGCCGTCCGCCTCGATCCGGGCCAGTGCTTCGCGGACCGGCCCCTCCTCGGTGACGTCGGCCGGGAGCAGGGTGACCCCGTCCGGCTGCGCGCCGGCGGCGGCGACGGCCTTGTCCAGGTCCAGCCCGTAGACGGTGGCGCCGCGGGCGGCGAGGGCGGCGGCGGTGGCCGCGCCCAGGCCCGACGCGGCACCGGTGACCAGGGCGGCGGAACCGGCGATGTCCATGGAAGTCTCCTCGGTGGCGGTGGGACGGGTCAGCGGGCGAGGCCGCGGCTGATGACGAGGCGCTGGATCTGGTTGGTGCCCTCGAAGATCTGCATGATCTTCGCCTCGCGCATGTGGCGCTCGACCGGGAAGTCACGGGTGTAGCCGTACCCGCCGAGGACCTGGACGGCGTCGGTGGTCACCTTCATGGCGGCGTCGGTGGCGATCAGCTTGGCGACGCTGGCCTGCCGGCTGAACGGGCGGCCGGCGTCGCGGCGGCGGGCCGCGTCCAGGTAGGTCGCACGGGCGGAGTCGACCGCGGCGGCCATGTCGGCGAGCAGGAAGCCCAGGCCCTGGTGGTCGATGATCTTCCGGCCGAAGGTGGTGCGCTCGTTGGCGTAGTCGACCGCGGCGTCCAGCGCGGCCTGGGCGAGGCCGGTGGCGCAGGCGGCGATGCCGAGCCGGCCGTTGTCGAGCGCGCTGAAGGCGATCTGCAGGCCCTGGCCCTCGGCGCCGATCAGGCGGTCGGCGTCGAGCACCGCGCCGTCCCAGAAGGCGGAGGTGGTGGGCACGGCCTGCAGGCCCATCTTGCGCTCGGGCTTGCCGAAGGTCAGGCCCTCCGTCGCGCCCGGGGCGAGGAAGCAGGAGACGCCCTTGGCACCGGGGGCGGTGCGGGCGAAGAGGGCGTAGAAGTCCGCCTTGCCGCCGTGGGTGATCCACGCCTTGGTGCCGGTGATCCGGTAGCCGCCCTCGACCGCCTCGGCCTTGCAGTTGAGCGAGGCGGCGTCGGAACCGGCCTGCGGCTCGGAGAGGCTGTAGCCGCCGATCGCCGCGCCGGCCAGCATGTCGGGCAGCCAGCGGCCCTTCTGCTCGTCGGTGCCGAAGGCGTAGAGCGGGTGGCAGGCCAGGGTGTGGACGCTGGTGGCCACAGCGACGGCGGCCCAGCGGGCGGCGAGCTCCTCGAGGACCTGGAGGTACACCTCGTACGGCTGGCCGCCGCCGCCGTACTCCTCGGGGTAGGCCAGGCCGAGCAGGCCGGCCTTGCCGAGCAGGGCGAACAGGCCCTCGGGGTAGGTCTCGTCGTTCTCGTGCCGGTCGACACGCGGTGCCAGTTCCCGGTCGGCGATCTCGCGGGTGAGCGAGATCAGGTCCTCTGCCTCCTGGGTGGGGAGGAGCCGGTCGACGGCCATGGCGGACTCCAAGTGGTACTCGAAGCGGTACGTCAGTACCGCATAGCGTAGACCACGGAGGTCGCGCGAGGTACCGGGCGGGTGAGGGGAGAGCGGGGCCGGGCGCGCGGAAGGGCCGGAGTCCGGCGGCCGGGAAGGGGCGGGCCGGGAGGGGCGGGCCGGGAGGGGCGGGCGCGGGAGTGCGGCAGGAGCGTGCCGGGAAAAACGAAAGGTGCCCGACCAGATCACTCTGGTCGGGCACCTTCGTACTGTGTCCGAGGGGGGACTTGAACCCCCACGCCCGATAAAGGGCACTAGCACCTCAAGCTAGCGCGTCTGCCATTCCGCCACCCGGACCGGGTGTCGTCTCCGCGGCTGCGTGCCGCGTTGACGTGCTCAACTGTAGCAAAGATCGGCTTGCGGTCCCAAAACCGCCCCCGCGGGGTGCCGGCGGGCTTCGATCCGCGGGCGGATGGCCTTGGGGTGCGACGGATGCTGGGGGAGGATGGCGGGACGGTGCCCGCGGTGCCCCGGCGTGGGGCCGGGCGGCGCCGAGGTGCGCAGGGCGGGCCGGAGACGACCGGAGACGAGGAGTGGCCGTGAGTGAGCCGAGTGCGGAGCGGGCTGGAGCGCCGATGGTGACGGCCGAGTCGGAGGTCGCCGACATCTGCCGCGACCTGATTCGGATCGACACCAGCAACTACGGGGACGGCTCCGGGCCGGGCGAGCGCAAGGCGGCCGAGTACGTCGCCGAGATGCTGGCCGAGTTCGGCGTCGAGCCGAAGATCTACGAGTCGGCCAAGGGGCGGGCCTCCACCGTCGTGCGGATCGAGGGCGAGGACCGCTCGCGGCCCGGACTGCTGATCCACGGCCACACCGACGTGGTGCCGGCCAACGCCGCGGACTGGACGTACGACCCCTTCTCCGGCGAGATCGCCGACGGCTGCGTCTGGGGTCGCGGCGCCGTCGACATGAAGGACATGGACGCGATGACGCTCGCCGTCGTCCGCGACCGGCTGCGCACCGGCCGCAAGCCCCCGCGCGACCTGGTGCTGGCCTTCGTCGCCGACGAGGAGGCGGGCGGCACCTACGGCGCCCGGTACCTGGTCGACAAGCACCCCGGGCTGTTCGAGGGCGTCACCGAGGGCATCGGCGAGGTCGGCGGCTTCTCCTTCACCGTCAACGACCAGGTGCGGCTCTACCTGGTGGAGACGGCGGAGAAGGGCATGCACTGGATGCGCCTGACCGTCGAGGGCCGGGCCGGGCACGGCTCGATGGAGAACGACGACAACGCCATCACCGAGCTGTGCGAGGCGGTCGCCCGGCTCGGCCGACACCAGTTCCCGCTGCGGATCACCAAGACCGTCCGCGCTTTCCTGGACGAGCTCTCCGACGCCCTGGGCGTGAAGCTCGACCCGGAGGACATGGACGAGACGCTGCGGGTGCTCGGCGGCATCGCCAAGATGATCGGCACCACCCTGCGCAACACCGCCCAGCCGACCATGCTCGGCGCCGGCTACAAGGTGAACGTCATCCCCGGCCAGGCCACCGCCCACGTGGACGGGCGCTTCCTGCCCGGCTACGAGGAGGAGTTCCTGGCCGAGCTGGACTCGGTGCTCGGCCCCCGGGTCAAGCGCGAGACCCTGCACTCGGACAAGGCGATCGAGACCGGCTTCGACGGCGCCCTGGTCGAGGCCATGCAGTCGGCGCTGCGGGCCGAGGACCCGATCGCGCGGGCCGTCCCCTACTGCCTGTCCGGCGGCACCGACGCCAAGTCCTTCCAGGACCTCGGCATCCGCTGCTTCGGCTTCGCCCCGCTGCAGCTCCCGCCGGACCTCGACTTCGCCGGCATGTTCCACGGCGTGGACGAGCGGGTGCCGGTGGACGGCCTGAAGTTCGGCGTCCGGGTGCTGGACCGCTTCCTCGACGCCTGCTGAACCGCTCCGCGACGGCTCCGGCCGACCGCGAACGGCCCGCTCCGGGAATTCTCCGGGGCGGGCCGTTCGCATGGTACGAGGGAATGATTTGGGACGCCATCGACCGGCTTTGAAGAAACGATTCCTCGCGCCTTCCCGTGGTCGGCAATCCGTTCGGCTCATCACCGTTGAGGGTGAATGGGGAAACTCCTCCGTACCCCGTTCGCAGCAGCCTCGTTCACTCCTGTGTGCAGCCCGGGGGAACGGGCCGCAGGTATCGACCAGGAGGACTCATGAAGGTCAACAAGAAGATCGCCGCCGTTGCCGCCGCCGCCGGCGGCCTGGTGCTGGCCGGCGCCGGTGCCGCCGCGGCGGACGCGGGCGCCCAGGGCGTCGCGGCCGGCTCCCCGGGCGTGCTGTCGGGCAACCTGATCCAGGTTCCGGTGCACGTCCCGGTCAACGTCTGCGGCAACACGATCAGCGTGATCGGCCTGCTCAACCCGGCGTTCGGCAACAGCTGCGCCAACGTCTGAGCGGGGTCCGGGCGCCGATCCCGGTCTTCCGGTACGTGCTCCCGGCCGCGGGATCCCCGCGGCCGGGGCACGTCCGTCTGCGGACGGCAAGGGCTTTCGGCGCGCCGCTCACTCGATCGGATGAAGCTCGGGTGTCAGGTTCAACTTATGGCCGCACCGCTCGTTGTGCGATGTACGGGCGAGGCCCTCAGCAAGAATTCCGACCATCAGACGAATCAGGGGAGTAAATGCGACAGGTCGCAAAGAGGGGAATCCTCACCGCCGTCGCCACCGGCAGTGTGCTGGCCTCCACCGCGGGCTATGCGTACGCGGCCGGCAGCGAGGCCCAGGGTGTCGCGGCGAACTCTCCCGGCGTCGGCTCCGGGAACACGGTGCAGGCCCCGGTGGACATCCCCGTGAACGCGTGCGGCAACACCGTCAACGTGATCGGGCTGCTCAACCCCGCGTACGGCAACCAGTGCGGCAACGTCTCGCACGGCGGCGGCTCGGGGGCCACCGGGGGTTCCGGCGGTTCGACCGGCACCGGCGCGTCGACGGGCACCGGCAACCACGCCGGCGGGTCCTCGGCGAGCGGCGGCAGCCAGGGCTCGCCGGGCGTGGTCTCCGGCAACACCGTGAGCGTCCCGGTCAGCGCGCCGGTCAACGCCTGCGGCAACACCGTCGACGTGGTGGGCCTCGGCAACCCCGCGTACGGCAACTCCTGCGGCAACACGCACGTCCACGAGACCCCGCCGCCGCCCCCCCGGCCGGAGGAGTGCGGCTGCACCGAGACCCCGCCCCCGCCGAAGACCCCGGAGACCCCGCCCCCGCCGAAGACCCCGGAGACGCCGTCCCCGCCGAAGACCCCGGAGACGCCGTCCAACAGCACCCCGCGCCCCGGTGAGGGCACCCCGCGGCCGGTCACCGTGGCCGCCCCGGCCACCCCCGACCACCTGGCGTCCACCGGCGCCTCCGGCCTGGAGCTGATCGCCCCCGCCGGTCTCGCGCTGCTGCTCGGCGGCGGCGTGCTGTACCGCCGCTCGCGGGCCGGCGCCCGCTGACCGACCCCCGTCACCCCCGGCCGCGCGTCCGGGGTCGCTCCGGCCGCGCCGGGACGACCCGCGGGCGCACGGCCGTGCCCGGGGTCGTCGGCCCTGCTCATGCCCCTGCCGGGTCCCGCGGCCCGGGGGCCGTGCCGGGGGCCCGCCCTCACCAGCTACGCGTCTGCCGGATGATCCGGCGGCGCAGCCGGACGGTCCGGCTGCCGTCCGGGTAGAGCCGCAGGCGGTCCAGCTCCCAGTGGCCGTACTCGGCATGCTCGGTGAGCAGCTGGCGGGCCGCGTTGCGGCTCGTGCCGCGCGGCAGGCGCAGCGACTGGTACTCGTACTCGGGGGTCCGGACCAGCTTGGGTGGGGTCAAGTTCTCCTCCTGCCTCCGTGCCTTGGCCTGAACGCAAGCCTACGGCGTGGTGCCGACGGACGGACCGGGTGCGCGGGGCGTCCGCCGGGCCCCGCGCCCCGGCCCGCTGCCACCACACCCTGACGTGCGCTCAGTTCCGGTATGCCGGACCGATACCCCGGCGCGGGCCGGTCGATGCCGGAGGCCCTCCGGCGGGACGCCGCGCAGGTGGTGCGGGCTCCGGGGCGGCCCCGGAGCGCTGCCGTCCGGTGAGTACAGAACCACACGGATCGGACATCCGGGCAGAAGTTGTCGTGAATTCGCGGGCGGAGGTGACAACCCCTGTGCGTGCGGTCACCGGGGCGGGATAGCGTCTGCACCATGTCTGATGCCGCGCAGCTCACCATCAATGAGGTACGGGCCGCCGCCGAGGCGGTCAAGGCCGCGATCGACCGGCACCTTGAGGCCGTGGCCGGCACCACCGAGGAGGGCGATCCCGCCGTGGTCGCCGCGTACGAGGACCTGGCGGCGGCGGCAATCACCTACGACCAGCTGCTGTACGAGGTCTTCGACGAGGTCACCCCCTTCGAGGTGCCGGGCGACGGCAGCGAGGGCGGCTACACCGGGCCGGAGCAGCCCGAGGCGATCAGCGTGCTGATCCGCCGGGACTACCTGGTGGCCGACCCGAAGCGGCTGCGGGACCAGGCCGAGCGGGTGGACGACTCGCTCACGCCGGGCGGCGGCACCGCCGCGGGCGTGAACGCGGCGATCGGGGTGCTGTTCGGCGAGTACGAGCCCGACGAGATCGCCGCACGCTGCGAGGAGTTCGGACTGGAGGAGGGCGACTCCACGCTGTGGGTCTCCGCGAGCGAGCCCTCCGAACCCGGCGAGTGGCTGCCCGAGCCGTTCGACGCGGCCGACCCGCAGCTGCTGATCTGCCGGTTCGACATCAGCGAGGTCTACGACGACGACCCGGACGCCTTCGAGCCGGAGTCGTGACCGGGCGGTGAGCACAGGAGGGGCGGGGCCCGGCGGCCCCGCCCCTCCGGCACGTCCGCGGCCCCGCTCAGCCCTCCTGGCCGGTGTGCTCGGCGAGGATCGCCCGCAGCCGGGTGGTGCGCGGTGCGGCGGGCCGCTCGGCGACCGCCTGGGCGAGCACGGGCCCGGCCGGGTGCACCACGGAGAGGTGGCGCTCGGCGCGGCCGAAGGCCGTGTACACCCACTGGCAGGTGAGGCCCGCGGCGGCGTCCCCGGGCACCACGACCACCGCGCCGGGCCACCGCCGGCCGACCGCCTGGTGCGCGGTGAGCGCCCAGCCGTGCCGCAGCCGGGCGGTCTGCGCGGGGGAGAGGGTGAGCCGGCTGCCGTCGGACAGCTCCAGGTGCAGCCCGGCGGCACCGCCGTCGAGGACCCGGCCGGGCAGGGTCGTGCCGGGCGTCGGCGACCAGGCGACGCGGTCGCCGGGGTCGAAGCCGCCGAAGGCGCCCGGGCCCGGGTTCAGCCGGGCCTTGGCCGCGGCGTTCAGCGCCCGGGTGCCCGCACCGCCGCCGTGGCCGGCGGTGATCAGCACGACCTGCTCGGCGGGGATGCCGAGCGCCCGCGGGATCGAGTCGGCGAGCAGCTGGACGGCCCGGTGGACGGCCTCGCCGGCGTCCTGGACGGCCAGGACGACCACCTCCTTGTCCGGCGCGTCGACGGGCTGGAGCTCACCGATCGAGATGCCGGACACCAGCTCGCCGATCGGCCCCTCGTCCGGGGTGCGGGAGGCGACGACCGGGCACGCCTTGGCAGCCGTCAGATCGGCCAGGAAACGGCCGGGGCCGGCCGACCAGAGCTGGTTCGGGTCACTGCTGAGCACCAGCCGGGTGCCGTCGGCGAGGGCCTCCAGCAGGGTCGCCGCCAGCTCGACGTCGAGCAGCTGGGCGTCCGGGACGACCAGCAGGTCGAGGGCGAGGGTGCCGTCCTCGGCGCGGCCGGGGCCGCCGGCACCGAGCAGCTCGGCCAGGGTGACGAGGCGCCCGGCCGCCGGGGAGCCGTCGAGCAGCCCGGCGAGGACCGTACGGCCGTGGTCCGTCCAGGTGCCGGCCCAGGCGCGCAGGCCGAGTCCGTCCGCGGCGCGCAGCAGTGCGGCGAGCTCGGCGCGGGAGGCCTCGCCACCGGTGTGCACGACCAGTGCGCTCCCGGAGACGGCCCGGAGCAGCGCGGTGGCGGAGGAGGAGGGCGCGGCCGCGGCGGCGGCCTCCCAGGCGGCCGGGCCGGGGGCGGCCGGCGCGATCCCTGCTGCGCCTTCCTCGGCTTCCTCGGCTTCCGCGCTTTCCGCGGCCTCGCCGGCTTCCTCGGCTTCCGTGGTTTCGGTTTCGGCGTCGGTGCCCGGGACGAGGGTGGACTGCAGCCGCACCAGGGACTCGCCGAGGCTCTCCTCCGCGAGCGCCAGGCGCTCCAGGGCCAGCAGGGTGCGGGTCGGCGGCTCCTCCTCGTCGTTGCCGTGGTGGCCGGGCAGCTCCTCCTGGAAGGCCATCGCCCGGCCGTCCACCACGGCCTCCTGCAGGGCGGCCGCGGCGTCCGGCAGCCGCAGGCGCTCCAGGCCGGCCGCGACCTCGCCGATCTCCTGGGCGGAGTGGCCGCGCAGGGCGGCCTGCTCCAGCACCCAGGGCACCAGGGCGGCGGCGCGGCGCGGGTCGCCCGGCCCGGCGGCGGGGCCGAGCAGGCCGCGGGCGAAGCCGTCCGCCTGCTCGGGGCGCACCCCGGGCAGGGTGAGCACGGCCCACGGGTCCTCGCGCAGCTGCTCGGCGGCGGTCTCGCCGAGGGCGGCCACCGCGGGCCCGGCCAGGTCGGCGGGGGCGCCGCCGGCGGCCAGCACCTCGGCTGCGGCCGCGAGCGCGGCGGCGCGCTGCTCGTCCGTGTGCGGCGCGTCCGGGTCGGCGGGCTCGGCGGCGGGCCCCGACGACGCCCCCGCCGCGCGGATCGCCTCGGCCAGTGCGGCGACGGCCTGGACCTGCCGCTCCGGGGCGCTGTGCTCCGCTTGCGTCATCGATGTCTCCTCACGGCCGGCGGTTCACAGCTCCGTCCAGCCCTGGTCCGGGTAGCGGTGCACCGGTGCCGACACGTCGTCCAGCGCACCGCGGATCTCACCCGGAAGCGTAAGGGCCTCCGCCGACAGGGTGGTCTGCAGCTGGGCCGCGGTGCGGGCGCCGACCAGGGCGCTCGCCACGCCGGGCCGGTCGCGGACCCAGGCGAGGGCGACCTTCAGCGGACTGGTGGCGAGTCCGTCGGCGGCGGTGGCGAGGGCGTCGACGATCCGCCGGGACCGCTCGCCGAGGTACGGCTGCACGATGCCCGCGTGGTGCGGCGAGGCGCCGCGGGACTCCGCGGGCACCCCGTGCCGGTACTTTCCGGTGAGCACGCCCCGGCCGAGCGGCGAGGAGGCGAGCAGGCCGACGCCGGCGTCCAGGGCGGCCGGGAGCACCTCGCGCTCCAGGCCGCGCTGGAGGAGCGAGTACTCCAGCTGCGCGCCCGCCAGCGGCACCCGCGCCGGGTGGCCCTGCTGCCGGGCGGCGGACTTGGCGAGCTGCCAGCCGCTGAAGTCGCAGACCCCGGTGTAGCGGGCGCGGCCGCTGGTGACGGCGATGTCGAGGGCGTGCAGGGTCTCGTCCAGCGGGGTGGCCGGGTCGTGGCCGTCGACCTGCCAGAGATCGACGTGGTCGGTGCCGAGGCGGTGCAGGGAGGCGTCGAGGGCGGCGAGCAGGTGGCCGCGGGAGGCGTCGCGGCGGCGGCCTGGCCGGTTGCGGGCGCCGGCCTTGGTGGCGATGACCAGGTCGGCGCGGGGGACGAGTCCGTCGGTGAGCCGGGCGAGCAGGTACTCGGCGCCGCCGTCGGCGTACGCGTCGGAGGTGTCCACCAGGGTGCCGCCGGCGTCGACGAAGGCCTTGAGCTGCTCGGCGGCCTCGTGCTCGTCGGTGTCGCGGCCCCAGGTCATGGTGCCGAGGCCGAGCCTGCTCACCGTCAGGCCCGTTCTGCCGAGGTGGCGCAGTTCCATCGGGAGGCCCCCTCCGTCGTGGCTGAAAACCGCAGGTGGGGGGCGGACCCCCACGCTGGCAGAGCGTAGCGGCCGGGGAACGCGGCGTGGTGGACGACCCGCGCGACGGAGTGACGCAGGCCACTCCTACCGGCCAGTAGCCTTTCCTCGGGCGGCGCGGCTACGCTCGCCGCAAGGACCGAACGGAAGGCGTGGGCACCGTTATGCGACTGGGCATCAACCTCGGCTACTGGGGACTCGGCATGGACGCCGACAACATCGCGGTCGCCCAGGAGGCCGACCGCCTCGGCTACTCGGTCTGCTGGGCCGCCGAGGCGTACGGCTCCGACGCGGCGACCGTCCTCAGCTTCGTCGCCGCCAAGACCGAGCGGATCGACGTCGGCTCGGCGATCTTCCAGATCCCGGCCCGCACGCCCACCATGACCGCGATGACCGCGGCCACCCTGGACACCCTCTCCGGCGGCCGCTTCCGGCTCGGCCTCGGCGTCTCCGGCCCGCAGGTCTCCGAGGGCTGGTACGGCGTCAAGTTCGACAAGCCGCTGGCCCGCACCCGCGAGTACGTGGAGATCATCCGCAAGGCGATGGCCCGCGAGCGGGTCGTCCACGAGGGCGCCACCTGGACGCTGCCGCTGCCCGGCGGCCCCGGCAAGCCGATCAAGCTCACCGTGCACCCCGTCCGCGAGCACATCCCGCTCTACATCGCCGCGATCGGCCCGAAGAACCTGGAGCAGACCGGCGAGATCGCCGACGGCTGGCTCGGCATCTTCTTCGCCCCCGAGCACGCCGCGCTCTCCATCGACCCGCTGAAGGCCGGCCGTGCCAAGGCCGGGCAGACCCTGGACGGCTTCGACCTCTGCCCGACCGTCGCCATCTCGGTCGGCGAGGACGTCAAGGCCGCCGCCGACGGCCAGCGCTCCTACGCCGCGCTCTACATCGGCGGCATGGGCAGCAAGGAGAAGAACTTCTACAACCAGCTCGCCCGTCGCATGGGCTACGAGCAGGCCGCCGACGAGATCCAGGAGAAGTACCTGGCCAAGGACTACGCCGGCGCGGCCGCGGCCGTCCCGCACGACCTGATCGACGCCACCGCGCTGCTCGGCACCACCGAGCGGATCGCCGACCGGATGCAGGCCTACGCCGACGCGGGCGCCACCACGCTGACCCTCGCCCCGGCCGGCTTCACGCTGGAGGAGCGGATCACCGCCCTGCGCACCGGCGTCGAGGCGCTGGAGCGGGCCGGCCTGGCCTAGATGATTGATGCCAAGGGCTCGCTGGCACGCATGACATGAAGCGAGGGAGTCCAAAGGTCGGTTGTGACGCCTGACCTGGACTCCCTCGCG